>JAIKVR010000038.1 GCA_024685545.1 Eubacteriales bacterium
CGGTAAAGCCACGCTGGACAACGGATACGGGATGTTCCTTAAGTTCCTCGAGTACAAGCTCAGTGACCGGGGGAAGGTACTGATCAAAGTCGACAGATGGTTCCCTTCAAGTCAGACATGCCATGTGTGCGGTAATACCGAAAGTGAGTTAAGGGATCTTAAGATCCGTCACTGGGTATGTCCTGTCTGCGGGACATCGCACGACCGCGATATAAATGCCGCAATGAACATCCTTCAGGAAGGACTCAGAGAGTACCTGAGGGATACGGCATAGACATGTAATACAGCATACCATCACGATAGGGCAGGAACTGTCCGAATCCACAACGCCTGTGGAGCCGGCGGCCTCTGTGTACGGCGATACGTCGCCGTATGTAAGCTGCAGCGTTGAAGCAGGAATCCCCCACTTCTCTAAGTGACGGGAGTGTTCAATGTCAAAACAACAGCCTACTGATTATTTTTTAAATAATCCTGTCATTCGTTATGGTTTTACTGCCTGATACATCGAATTTCCTTGACCGACAGAGTATTCGATGATATAGTGTTATAGAACATAAGTTCGAATGAACGGAGGTCGGTGTTAATTGACTGTGCAGAATATGTCTGTTACCGTGAATACGAGGTGGGACAGCGCAAGTGTACAAAAAGCCAAGGAATACCTTTCGCGTGCGGTCAATATAGGGATCAATATCGGACTTTTAAACGACAGCATAGATAAACTTGAAAAGGCAATTGTGCGGCCTTCCTGTACGGACAGTTCTCTTTTGCTGAAAGATAATTTAACCGGTGATGCTGCTCTCATTGCTCTTAAAGAAAGAATGATATGGCAGATGATAGAACTCAGTAAGGCATACGACGAGATTTCATCCGCGATCATGAAAGTGGAGGATCCATTTTATCGTAGAATCCTAATATTCCGTTACCTTGATGGAATGGTCTGGGATGAGATCGCGAACAAAGTAGGCTATTCATCACGCAATATATACCGAAAGCATAAAGAGGCTTTAACGGCCGTAATGAAGTATCTGCCGTAGCGAAAGATATAGGTTAAGATGTGGTATAATCAGCAGTGAGGTGATTTTAATGAATGCCGATGACTTCCTTAACCTTTATAAAGAACTTGAAAGAGTGCTCTTCGAAAAATACGGAAGAGCCGGGGACAAATATGATAACTGCGTACTTCGTTTCCTTAATTCCAGAGAAGGCGCAGTTTTTAAGGACAGGCTGGATATCTGCAGGGAGATGAGGAATGTGCTGACCCATTATCCGGTAGAAAACGGACAATATGTGTTTCAGCCATCGGACGAAGTAATCGAAGACCTGAGGGCTATAGTAAAAACGATCGAAAACCCTCTGACTGCCAAAGATTTGGCAATAAAGAATATTTTCACCGTATCGAGAGACACAGCCGTAGCGCAGGCCCTGTCAACGATGGCTGAAAAAGGTTATTCTCACGCCCCGATCATCGATGAAGGAAAGCTTACGGGAGTGTTCAGCATATCCACCCTCCTCTCATACGCGCTTAAATACGGCGGGGCGTTGCTTTCAGAGGCCACAAAAGTCGGGGATTTCGAGGAGTTCCTTTCAGTAGATGCACACAGCGGGGAATACTTTGACTTTGCATCTCCCCAAGCCTCACCGGTAGCGGTAGAAAAGATGTTTTCGGATAAAAAAGGGAAGAAACGGCTCGTGATTGTTTTTTTGACCGAGTCGGGGAGGTCAGGAGGGAAGGTAAAGGGGATGATCACCCCCTGGGATATACTATCAGCAAAGAATACATTCAGGGAGATGCTGTAGCCTCAGTTCAATAAAAGGAATTATTGATTCTCTCGCATGATGCCATACATCGCAATTATGCCGGCAATTACCGGCTTTTTTCTTGGATGATTTTACCGACAATACTTCAGATCAGTAACCTGGTCTGATCGAACTGCATAAGCGTTTGTTTTCCAACATATCTGCTTTGGTGTTTTAAACGTTTTACTCAGATAAGATGCTCGACTGAAAGCACACGATAGAGTTCGGCGACAGGAAGTCCGATCACATTTTCATAGCTTCCCTTGATCTCTTTGATAAATAATTTAGCTTTGCCCTGTATCCCGTAAGCACCGGCCTTGTCCATCGGCTCACCCGATTTGACATAATCTAATATCTCATCTCCGCTCATCGGATTAAACGTGACATCAGTTTTTTCTGCGAAGGATATCTTTCTGTCATCTGATAGGATCGTTACACCTGTGTAGACCTGATGCGTGCGTCCTGAAAGGAAGGACAACATGCTGATGGCATCCATTCCGTCTTTCGGTTTTCCGAGAACTCTGTCATCAATGACGACGATGGTATCGGCGGCGATAATGAGGTCATATTCTATTCCGACAGCTCTTTCTGATACATTTTCTGCTTTGGCTGCGGAGATCGCTGCAACATTCTCTTCCGGAGAGAGGCGCTTTTGATAGGGAAGCTCGCTCTCGGCGGGAATGACAGAAACGATCTGTATCGGCAGTGATGCGATCAGTTCTTTCCTTCGCGGTGAGGCGCTTGCCAGTATTGTCTTTTTCATAATACTATTATTTACGAATATGAGCCGGATAGTTCTATTTTTACTATTTATTTTGATTAAAAATCTAACGGATACTGTCGGAGATAATAACAAACAGATTGTACCCGGTGTCAAACAGTATGACTGGATCTCACAAAAGGACATCCGGCAATAAAAAAGCACGCAGGTTGTGCGTGCATAAAAATGAACCGCTTTGGTGTTACTTCTTGTATTTCTCCATGGCCTTTTTTTTGGCTTCCTTCTTAGCTCTCTCCTCGGCTTCCCTGCGGCGGCGCTCCTCCTTGGGATAGTGTCTGGTGTAAGGGTTCTCTTCGAAAAAGCCGTTTTTTTCGGCATATTCATCATCCAGCTTCATCATGTTCTGTTTGGCTTGCCAGGTCATATATCCGGAGATTACGAAAGTACCGTAACTGGCGATAAAATAAGGCCAAGTGTGGATATGCAGAATAAAAGTATTGATTAGCCAGAATCCCATCATCGCAAAAGTAATGACAGCACAGCAGATGCGTACCTTGTTCCATTTGGCGAAATTGATTTTATCGAGTTTTTCCTGCTCTTCCTTTGTCAGGCTGGAATCGAGTTTTTCCATGTCGTGCTCCTTTGTTTCTGTGTTATTTTACCATGAAACGTTCCGTTTGCATAGTCTTTTGGACTTATGCTGATCCCGTTGTATATGACAAAGCCTATAGGGATGATATAATATTTAAAGAATACCTTTTTCAGGAATAGCGTAATTTAATAAAGGAGAAATAATAATGCAGACATTAGTAACGAAGAACATTTCAGTCGGTCAGCTGGCTGCCGTTGACGACAGGCTCCTTGAAGTGCTCCAGAAGAAGTTGGATGTATGTTTCCAGTGCTCCGGAAGCATGATCCAATCCCTGGAATTCTGCTGTGAGAGTTATGGGGTAGATACTGATGAGATCGTAAGCTACTTAAACGATTATTTAGCCGCAAACCCTCGCCAGTAAAAGAGATTATTACATATGAATAAGGACGGATCATAAATGATACCGGCGGAAAGCATCTGCCTGAACAGATTCGTATCCCTGCTTTTATTCTAAACAGGGACGTAAGTTATGGTAAAATGAGCTGGCGGTGTGATACAATAATTCAGACAATTATATATATATTGAGGAGAAAAAAATGGCTTTTGAAAGAACCTATATCATGCTTAAGCCCGACTGCGTAAAGCGCGGACTGATCGGTGAAGTCATATCCCGCATCGAAAAAAAAGGATTCAAGATCGAGAACATGAAAATGATCCAGCTAGATGAAAAGATACTGCGTGAGCATTATGCGCATATCGCAGACAAGCCTTTCTTCCCGGGCGTGCTGGATTATATGCAGTCCGGACCGGTAGTCGCAATGATCGTTACAGGCGATAATGCCATCAAGGGCATGCGTAATCTTATGGGACCGACCAACTATGATGAAGCCAAGGGAGGAACGATCCGCGGAGATTTCGCCACCTCTACAGGTGAGAACATCATTCACGGCTCCGACAGTCCTGAAACTGCCGAGGCAGAGATCAAGAGGTTCTTTTCTTAATAGAATGCTTTGATAGGGGCAGGAGCCCCTCTTTTTTTGTGTAGATAAAAAGATTTTTTTACAAAGCGGACAGTCTCCATTTTGCATAACAGATTATATTACGATGAATTTTCGGGCAATGGTTTTTTTTAGTGATATAATGTATTTGGGAGAGTATATGCTGAATAATATCCGGAGACAAAAAGAAGAAAAAGAAAAGAAGACGCTTGCAGAAGCGGCGGCTTTAAGCGCGGATACAGCAGGACGTCTTAAGCAGGAACCTGACAGCGATATCTATACCAGCTACGAGATAGACAGAGGGCGGATCATCTATTCCAAGGCTTTCCGGCGCCTG
>JAIKVR010000058.1 GCA_024685545.1 Eubacteriales bacterium
CTGATAAAGCGGAATCAGATGAGGGCGAGCGCCTGGTCAAGGTCATCGATCAGGTCTTTTACGTCCTCAATGCCGATTGAGAGCCTGACCTGCCCGTCATAGATTTCCGCAGCACGGCGTTCCTCCGGCTTCATATCGAAGTGGGACATGGAAGGACTGTGCTGGATGAGAGAATCGACGTTGCCCAAACTTGTTGCAAGGCTGAAGACTTTTACATTGTTCATCACGGTGCGCACAGCGTCCATGCCGCCGCGAATATCTGCGGACATCATTCCCCCAAAGCCTCCGTGCATCTGTTTGCAGGCGATCTTATGGGTAGGATGGCTTTCCAGTCCGGGATAATATACTCTTTCTATCTTCGGATGCTGTTCAAGAAAACGCGCTACTTTCATTGCGTTTGAGCAGTGACGTTCCATGCGCACCCCCAGCGTTTTCATGCCCTGCATGACAAGCCACGCATCAAAAGGATCGATAACCGCGCCAAGGCACTGCAGATAGGGCATGCGGCATCTGTCAATGAGCTTCTTCGGGCCCGCAATCAGTCCGGCGGTGGCAAAGCCGTGGCCGCTCAGGTATTTTGTGGCGCTGTGTACGACAAGATCCGCGCCGAGATCAAGCGCATTCTGAAGATACGGAGAGGCAAAGGTGGAGTCAACGATCAGCGTAATCGGATGATCCTGTGATTTCAGGAGCTCCGCAACAGCGCGAATATCGGATATCTTCAGCGTCGGATTCGCAGGGGTCTCCACATAGACCAGCGTGGTTTCAGGACGGATTGCCGCGGCGATATTCTCCGGCTTAGTCGTGTCGACTCGTGTGTAGCTGACGCCGAATTTCGAGAGGATCTGATCGAAGAGCGTATAGGAGCAGCCGTAGATCACGTCACCGAAGATCACATGATCGCCCGCCTTCACGCTGCTGATTACGGCCGTTGAGATCGCGCCGAGACCGGAGGCAAGCGCCAGGGCAGCTTCCGCATGTTCGAGACAAGCTATCTTTTTCTCCAGTTCGTCTGCATTCGGGCTGCCGAAGCGAGTGTAGACAAATCCTTCATCTACGTGCTGGTTGAGATAGACCGCGGTATCAAAATCCTCCAGTATATAGGTTGAGGTCTGATAGATGGGACTGACATGCGCCATTGCCGTCGGCTCATAGCTGCCGGTCAGCTTTGCGCGCAGTTGCTTTGCATGGAGCAGTTCGGTGTTAATATTCATATGATGCTTCCTTTTTCTGCGTTTCTGTTTCGATATTGTCCAAACGATAGGTTATTTGGCAGGCTTCCCCGTCCGCAATGATTCCGGGAGGCTGATCCGGCGGAGTCGGGACCCCGAACGGAGCTTCGATAACAGCATCCAGCAGTTTTGTCACTCTGTCCAGATGCCCCGCGTCCAGAGCCCCGGTGCCGTGCCCGGTCCAAATCCTTTCAAAACACGGGCGGAAGATCTGCAGGTTTTTCAGTGTTGTTCGATATTCCTCCAGGGATGTGGACTCCTCCATCTGCATCCAGACATTATAAATGAGTCCATCCCCTGAAAACAGCACTTTTTCTTCCTCAAGAAGAAAGCCCGTGCTGCCTTGCGTATGACCGCGAAGAGACACGGTCCGCAGCGTGAGTCCGCCCAGATCGAATTGGGCCTGCAGAGGACGAATCTCGGGCACGGGAGGCGCTTCCGTTCCTGCTTCCCGCGCGTCGAGTTCGATATAGTGCCTCATCAGCGCATGATCCTTTTCGTTGAGATACACGAAGGGGCAGGACATAACGCCGAGGTAATGGTCAGGATGTCCGTGCGTCAGCAGCGGGAGGACGGGAAGATCTGTTAAGGCGGACACTTCCGAAAGCAGGTTTCCGGTTCCCATTCCGGCATCGATCATCGCGGCGCGCTTGTTCCCACAGACCAGGTACATGCATACTTCCTCGGCTTTTTCCCAAATCAACCATCCGCCCTTGAAAATCGGAGTTACCGTATATGCGCCCATCGGATCACTCCTTCACCGCGCCGAGCGAGATCCCTTTGACGATATATTTCTGGAAAAACGGGAAAAGAACCAGAATCGGGAGGACGCCCAGTACAGCGATCGCCATCCGGACCGAGACGCTTGGTATACTCGCGACAGACAAGCCGATCTGCGATGCAACCTGACTGTTCTTTGAGAGGAACTGAACGTTATTGAGGAGGTTCTGCAAAAGGATCTGCAATGACCAGAGTCTGCTGTCGCTCACAAAATACAATGCGTTCGTCCAATCGTTCCAGTAGGTAAGAATCGTAAACATGGCAATCGTGGCGATGATCGGCTTGCCCATGGGAAGGATGACATAGCCCAGAACGCCGATCGGTCCGGCGCCATCCAGTTCGGCGGCTTCCATGATCTCCTGCGGAATGCTGTTCTCAAAATAATTCTTCATCAGGATCAGATGGAAGGGATTAATAAGCAGATTCGGCAGGACCAGCGCCCAGAATGTGTTCTTTATTTTCAGATAACGCGCCCAAAGGATATAACTCGGCACAACGCCGCCGTGGAAAAGCATGGTGAAGAAAATCAGGAATGTGATGACGTTCCTGCCTTTCAGCTTCTTTCTGGACAGAGGGTAGGCCAGCGTTATCGTAAGAAACAGACTCGTCAGCGTCCCGACAGCCGTCGTCAGGATCGTGAGGCCGTAGGCCTTCAGGATCGTGTCCGAATTGCGGAGAATGTACTTATAAGCGTCAAGACTGAAGGTCTGGGGCCAGAACTGGTAACCGTTGCGGATAAGAGAGGATTCCGAGGAAACGGAAGACATTACCAGCAGGACAAAGGGGGAAAGCGTCAGCACTACCAGAATCAGGACCGTGGCTGTAATGCCGCGCTGATATTGTTTCTCTTGCTTTGTGATCATCTTCTTACCTCAAAACAGTGCGTTGTCTTCATCGACTTTCGCGGTGATCTTGTTTGCTATCAGTACGAGGATAAAGCCGACGACAGACTGAAACAGTCCGGCGGCCGCGGCCATTCCGATGTTGTTGCTTTTCATCAGCGCGTTGTATACATACGTGTCATAGGTCGCCGTCACATCGTGGATCATCCCGGAATTCTGAGGGATCAGATAAAACAGACCGAAGTTGGAATAAAACAGTGTGCCTGTACTGAGAAGGAGCATTGTCACAATGGTCGGTTT
>JAIKVR010000070.1 GCA_024685545.1 Eubacteriales bacterium
AGGAAAGCGCGGGACTTATCTCCGCTGATTTTGTCGGTGCCTATCCTCCCGGAGCTCCGGTGATCATTCCCGGTGATATAATAAACCGTGATATAATAGAATATGTCAGTTCCAGTGACAATGTCGTCGGATTGTGGGACGGCGATGCAAACATCCGTGTCGTGAGGGAATAAGATGAAGGGAAAGATGTTCGTGGTTGAAGGACTGGACGGAAGCGGAAAGCAGACCCAGTCGGATATGCTATATGAAGCTCTGGTAAGGGACGGCGTCAATGTGATGAAGGTCTCCTACCCGAATTACGCCAGTGAATCCTCATCTCTGGTCAAGATGTATCTCAGGGGAGATTTCGGCAAAAAGCCCGAAGACGTTTCAGCATATATCTCTTCCACTTTTTTCGCTGCAGACCGCTACGCGGACTACAAGACCAATTACGGCGGATTCTATAACGACGGAGGCGTGATAATCGCCGACAGATATACCACCAGCAACATGGTGCACCAGGCCTGCAAAATGACGGATATTCCCGAACGGGAAAAGTTCCTTGAGTGGCTTGTTGATCTGGAGTATAATATCTACGGAATTCCGGAGCCTGATGCGGTCTTCTTTCTGGATGTCAGCGATAAGACTTCCGCAAAGCTGATCGAGAACAGGACCAACAAGTTTACCGATGAGACTGAGAAAGACATACATGAGGCAAGCGCATCCTATGAAGAAGCGAGCTATAAAAACGCTCTCTGGCTTGTCGAGAAATACGGATGGACAAGGATCAACTGTATGGAATCCGGCGCAATGAGGACGCCTGAAGCGATCCACGGGGATCTGTACGAGCAAGTGAGGAGATTCCTGTGAGCGAGCTGTTCTCCCATGCATGGCTGTTGTGGGGGCCGGACCCCGTGGCGCTGAGGGAAAAGGTCTGGGAAATGATCGCCGAAGCATACGGCCAGAAAGAGGACACTTTAAGGCGGCTTAAAAACGGCAGTTTCGCGGACCTGGTCTCTATCGCCCCCGAGAGCGGAAAGGTTCTTATTGATGATGTGCGCTACGTTGCACGCGCTCTTAATCTTACCCCGATAGAAGGGGATATGAAATTCGCGATTATAGAGAATGCACATAATATGAACGTTTATGCGCAGAACGCGATGCTCAAGCTCCTTGAGGAGACTCCTGCCAGGAGGATGATTTTCCTCACTGCCGCGAATACGGAGAATATCCTGCCGACTGTGCTTTCCCGCGTTCAGGTCAAAAAGATAGACGCGGACGAAGAGGGCGTTGTAAGCGGAGCGGAGAGGGCTGCGCTCATAGGATTCATGGAGAGCATCTTCCCCGCCGGTGATATCGAAGCCGTCTTTAATGCGGCGGATTACATAGCCTCTGACAAAGGAAAGACTGCTCCTCTGTTAAGAGAGATCGCTTCAGTATTCACTGATATCTATGCGGCAAAAATGGCCGGGCACAGCTGTCCGGAGGATCTGAAATATCTGTCACATGACATATCGTGTCCCCTGGCGATATACGCCATAAAGAGGACGAATAGGACCATATCGGATATAGCGTCAAACGCTTCGCCAGCCATAGCGCTGCAGGCGCTTTTTGCCGATATAATGGAGGAATACAATGCAGAAAATCGTTGGAATAAGATTTAGCACCGGAGGAAAGATTTACTTTTTCGATCCGGTTGATATCAAGCTCACTACGGGTGACAACGTCATAGTAGATACGGCGAGGGGCATGAAATACGGCAGCGTCGCGACTCAGGTCAAACTCGTCGAGGAGGCATCCCTGAAGCATCCGGTCAAACCCGTCATCCGAAAGGCCAATGAGCAGGATGCGGTAATGAATAAGGAGAACATAGAAAAGGCTCCGCAAGCTCTCAGGATATGCCAGGAACAGGTGGAAAAGCACAAGCTGGACATGAAGCTTATAAGAGCCGAATATACTTTCGACGGAAGCAAGGTCATCTTTTACTTTACCGCAGACGGGCGCGTGGATTTCCGCGAACTGGTAAAGGATCTGGCCTCTATATTCCGTATCAGGATAGAACTCAGACAGATAGGCGTCAGGGACGAAGCGAAGCTGATGGGAGGCATCGGCTGCTGCGGAAGGGAACTGTGCTGCCATAAGTGGATGGGTGATTTCGAACCGGTATCCATCAAAATGGCCAAGGAACAGGGGCTCTCACTTAATCCCGGGAAGATCTCAGGAGTGTGCGGCAGGCTTCTGTGCTGCCTTAAATTCGAACATGCGGCTTATGAATACGCGCTGAAGGACTTGCCCGAAACAGGGGATAAGGTCCGTACTCCTGACGGAACGGGATACGTGCAGAAATTATCCGTACTTGCCGGTAAGGTCACCGTTCAGCTTGAGGGTGACGAAGCTCCCATAAAGGAGTACGACAAGAGCGAAGTCAGGACCCTGGACAGGAAAAGAAAGAAGATCGACAAGGCAAAGGATGGTTCCGATGATCTGACCGAAGAAGAAAAAAAGGCGCTCAAGGATCTTCAGCGGGAAAGATTCACGGAAGAGGTCGGAGATATATAAACATTCCGAAAAGCACTTTATGTGCTTTTCTTTTTTTATTTCCAGAACTAAACAGACCTGCCGCAGTGTATAATTTACTCAACACTGAATAACGGGTAAGGAGCGTACATGGAAGGAACCACCACAAAGGAAGATATTAAAAGAATAGTCCGCGAAGAGAATATCGAGTTTATTCATCTGCAGTTTACGGACCTGATGGGCACGATGAAAAATGTCTCTGTCACAGCCGAACAGCTGGATAAAGTGCTGGAAAACGAGATCATGTTCGACGGTTCTTCCGTAGACGGTTTCGTGAGGATAGAGGAATCTGACATGTACCTTCATCCTGACCTTTCCACTTTCGTCATCTATCCCTGGAGCATAGGGAGCGGCGCTGCTGAAGCAAGGCTCATTTGCGACACATACAACACTGACGGCACTCCTTTTGAAGGCTGCCCCCGCAATATACTGAAGAGGGCGATAAAAACGGCTTCGGAGATGGGCTATACGATGAATGTCGGCCCCGAATGCGAATTCTATCTGTTCAATACAGACTCGGATGGAAGACTGACCTTGGACACCAATGACAAAGCCGCTTATTTTGATCTGGCTCCTGTTGACAAGGGGGAGGCTGCCCGCAAGGATATGGTCATGATGCTCAAAAAGTTCGGTTTCGAAATAGAGGCTGCGCATCATG
>JAIKVR010000085.1 GCA_024685545.1 Eubacteriales bacterium
GCTCAGGCGTTCCTGCAGCTTCTGCATGTCGCTATTCAGGGTGTCGTTCCGGCTCAGCCGGTCTGGAAGGAGGTCGTTGGGTGACGCCTGCAGTGTCTCGCATACAGAGATGAGCTTACTGATGCCGAAGTCGGACTCGCCTCGCTCCATCGCGCCGATCGTATTTTTGTTTAAGCCGGTGTCGGCAGCCAGATCGATCTGGGACAGGCCCTGCTGCTCCCGCAGCTTGGATATTTCCAGACCCACGGCCTGATGGTCTTTTGAAATTGCGCTCATCTCTGTTCACCTCCTCCTGTGCGGGATACTGTAAACGTCAAAGGTGTAAGGTTTTTACACCTTTAAGAATTTTCTTCTGGTAAAATCATACTTGATGATGTAGAATATATTCAAATCTAATATAAGTATTCTTTTTTGACTTATTTATTCTGAAACGGAGTATGCTATGTCTGATTTTGATATTGATATTCTAAAGAAGAATGTTCGAGATCTCCTTAAGGAAAACAACATGAACCAGGAGGCCCTCGGCAAAGAAATCGGCATGTCGCAGCCAAACATTTGTAAAGCACTCAGCGCCAAAGACAAAAAGTGTTTTACCGTCGCGCAGATCTTTGCAATAGCAGAGTATTTTCATGTCTCCATCGACTGGCTCGTAGGTCATAGTGCCGATATGAATAAGCTTAGTCAGCGTTCTATCGCTGAACTCTTATCGCAGTTGTTGCTTGCAGAAACAGCAAAACCAGAGGTTGTAACTGTAGTTGAGCGGGTGTATAAACCATATTGGGACCCTGATGGATATCCGGACTGCACGAGGGACAAGCAAAGCAATTCATATAAAGCGATCTATTTTCCAAATTACTATGACCCGGGCCAGATAGCTAAAGATGAGGATGAATACCAAGAGCTGGACTCCATCGCATGCCAAGAAGGAAACGAGACTCGCAACGTAGCTCTGAACACCTTCCTCATAAAATTCTTGCAAATCCTAGATATATACAAAGCCGGGAACCTCTCAGAGGAGGCATTCCAGATTGTATTGAAGGAGTATCTCGGGCAGCTAAGCGACAAATAGTCCAGAAAAACGAAAAAGCCGGAGTCATCTGATAAACCTTTTCTAAGGCTTCATTCAGATAACTCCGGCTTTAGCTCCTCGGTTGGTTACGGGGCTTGTGGCGGTAGTTTCCGCTGTGCGGGTAACTTCTCAGTCTGCTCCTCGGCTGGTTACGGGGCATGTCGAGATAATTCCCTACCCATGTTTTTAATATTCAGAATTTTTGCTGCCTCAACCTGAGACACGACATCAGGCCACGGAACGGTTTCATACTCGTTCTTCCCCGTCTTGACCTGAATTGAAACATCGTCGCCATCCACAAGGACATCGAATAGACGCGGAGGGACGGGCTTCGTACTTCGCAGATTACGCACCGGCTCTTTTACCATAGACAGCCCTCCTCACTCTTTCGTTGACAGGTAGAGCTTCACCATGCTGCGCATATCCGAAGACAGCTTCGCATCAAGTTCCATGGACTTGATCATTTTATAAAGTGCATCAGTTTTTTCGGTCAGACGCATAAAGGGATCATCATGTGTATACAAGACCTTTTCCCACTCTTTTTCTTGAGCATACTGCGGTATCTGTGTATTGTCATAGAGCATGATGAGATCGTACATGATCTCTTTGCTACCATCCTTCATGAACGGGACGATCATGAGCGCTTCATCTTCCTCAACAAACTCCGGGCATACCATGATGTCGTCCGCCAGCACCCACCTCATCTTTTCGTTCAGATGATCAGGGTGATAAACGCAGGCATCATCAGTCTGCTCAAAGAGGCCGAGGCCGGTGAGACGTTCATCCAGATAGCACATGACGCCACCGGCATTTTCCCAGGCATGCTCCCCGGACTCAGTCTGCCGGATAAGCTTATCAAGGAACTTTAACAGCAGTGCTGTGTTGCCCTTGATCTCTTCCATCCTGCTTCCGATCAGCTCCTGAACGCTGACGTTGAACAGCTTGGCGATCTTCCAAACCACATCGATGCTCATCCTTTTCAGTGAGTTTTCCTTTGCGGTGCGAGAGATGTAACCGGCGCTGATC
Source organism: Eubacteriales bacterium (assembly GCA_024685545.1). GTDB lineage: Bacteria > Bacillota > Clostridia > Eubacteriales > Anaerofustaceae > JAAYHF01. Next base: position 2,096 of record JAIKVR010000085.1, read on the forward strand.
CCGGCATACCGCTCCAGCTCACCTACGCGGATATTGTATTTGCGGCAGAGGTAGTCAATGTTGGCAACGAGAATGCTGTTATCAAAGTCGCCCAGGTTGTCAATGTATTCGCGTATATACCCTTCCTGCTCTTCCAGCAGGGCATACACGGAGCTCGGGTCTTCATCGTTCGGTACCGAATTAACGGCATAAGTCAGTTTATCTTTCATCTTCACGGCTTCGAGCAACTCTTCGAAGGAGCTGGGCTCAATAACGTGGAGCGTCTCCCCGTTGATCTCGATATCGTCGCCGTGGGCCTCGTCGTATTGTCTGGACATGAGATTCCCTCCCAGTTTGTTTTGTACCTGCATTATAACTCTTGAACCATTGAATGTCAATGGTTCATATCTATGTTTTGTAAACATTTTATGACCTTTCAAATTTTAACGGTTCATTTCAGACAATAATATGCCGGGGCAGATTTTTCGGGTTATCAAAAACTCCTACTCAGATCTGCTCCGGCATATCACACCTTCGGATCGCACGAAGAGCAAATATAAATTGTTCTGTTGCTGGCCTGCACCCCTTCGGCAGGCACGCGCATTTTATTCGTTTAGCTCGTAGTCTGGGACTGTCCGTCCGTAAAACACCTGATGGATCTCTTCGAGGGTCGTATACCCTATCAGCTGTTGATGCTCAAAATACCCGATTGCGAATTGCCCGTGTACTCTGATCGGATATCCCTGATTACGTTTTTTACCGTGGTGCGTGAACACCGGTGCTCCCGGCAGCTCCGTTATTTCTCCCTTACTCTTCTCTATCATGAAGATTTCCTCTCATAACGAAATGCCGTAGCATCTTATTCAATGACTGTAAACTTCGGCTTCACCAGCGGAACGACTTTCGGCCCGACGGTGAGTGTCCCCGGCTTAAGGCCAAGGATGTCTTCCAAATCTTTCTGTGGAAGAAAGATCCCGTACTCATGAAAAGCTTCCATCAAGCCTTCTGCGCTGAGATAGCCACCCTCGAACAGAAGGTCTGCTGCCCCCTGGAAGATTGTGCTGTTTATCTTTCCGGGCACATCCCCCGGCTCCCGGGTCTTCCAGCCTTTTGCCGAGATGATTCTCATCATATACTGGAACTGATTTGCGGTAATGAGTTCCAGCTGCCGAGCGCGATACATCATCGCCTGTATGGACACACCCCATTTTTTCTTCAGCGATCTGTAGAAATCAATGTTTGTCGCATACGGAGCTATATCACGTGTAAACGTATCTCTCGGCAGCAAGAACGCGCTCGCGAACATGTTCGCCTGCTTTTCACGGCTGTTGAACTCGTCGCGGCTTAACGTCTCATTACTCTCGTCCCAGTCATGAAGGAGAATATGACCGAGTTCATGACCCATATCGAAGCGCAGTCTTACATCCGGTTTCTCCCCCAAGGCCAGCGCTATTACGAATACGGAGCCATGGTTCTGAACGTTGATCCGCTGGCTGAACGCATCGATTTTTTCATCAACGTCCCGGAAGCCGGTTACGATAATGCCGTTGGACTCCAGCAAGAACTGCATGTTTTCGATCGGCCCCATCCCGATCTTCCAGAACCGCCTGACAGATTCCGCGATGTTTTCGATCTGATCAAGAACCGCTTTCGAATCTGCCTCGAGAGTGTTGTCCGGTTCGAAGAACATGACAGGTGGAATATTACGCGCGGGGAAATCCACGTAGTTCAGGAAGACCTCATATATTTTAGCGACATATTCCAACTTGACCTTCTGGGAATTCTGCGCCAGTTTCGACGCCGAAGCCTGCGACCGGAAGTACGTGTTATCTGTCGCCGTCGTACAAAGGTCCTCAGTCATGAAATAGTCAAACGGGAAGTTTAGGGCTTTCGCGATTTTCACAACGTTCTCGTATGGAGGGACGTTTTCCCCGTTCGCATACAACGAGAGCGATTGCTTGCTGATTTCCACGGTCTTGGCGAGATCCGTCAACCGCTCTCCCCTGAACTGAAGGGCTTCTTTTAATCTCTGCCCGTTAAATTTGTTGTTTGCCATAATCAATGCCGAGACTTATGCTTGTCTCTTCTCCTGTATGATTTTCGGGGTAATTACAGGCTCCTGCTGAGAACCTTCCGGCTTACCCAGGCCCGCCTTGACAGAAACAAGGCTGTGTGCATCTTTCTGGTCCGGTTTTCTTTGTTCACTTGTAAGCTCGCTAAAGTCAGGCTGCAGCAGGGCATCGAGAGGATACTCCTGCGCTTTCCGGAAGTCTTTGTCGAGAAGCCGCAAGCTGATAGACACGATGTCGTAGTGGTTGACCTCGTATGCGATGACGTAGTGAAGATAGCCATCGTCAAACGAAAGCTCGTCCTCCATGATTCTTTCGTAGTCCTGATGATACTCCTCGTCGGAAAACAGCGACATCTGCTGCCCATATCCGAAAGCTGGGATCTCTTCCTGCTCATACATCGGCTTGACATCCGCATTCTGAACATATAAAATGGTCTGCAAATAATGCGGAATGCGGCGATCCGGTTTCCGTGGAATCGCAGCCAACGTTTTCTCCGTGCAGATGGTGTAGGTCACCTTGTTCTCCCGGTCGATCAGGAGGCAGCCTGTCCAGCCGTACCGTTTGAAGTACTTCAGCTGAACGGCATCCGACATCACGCTGTTGCGAAGGTTGGTGTTGATGTTGTCGGCACGCATCAGCCTGATAGCGTTGTTCGTGGCTTTGTCCGTCGAATACAGATATTCCCTGACGTCTTCGCCCGCACCCTTTTCGATAGCCCG
>JAIKVR010000027.1 GCA_024685545.1 Eubacteriales bacterium
AGCTTGAGGACCAGTTCGATGTGGATTCCATGATGCAGGCCGCGGCTGATCACGGCAGGAACTTTGCCGCCTTCAGCGATTACATAAAGAGCCTTTATCCCGGCTGCATGCTGATCGGCACGGGAGGCTGTCACAGATGCAGAAAATGCACCTATCCCGATGAGCCCTGCCGCTTCCCCGACAAGCTCACCCACTCGATGGAGGCGAACGGCATGGTGGTAAGCGACGTGTGCACCGCGAACAACGTCAAATACTATTACGGGCCGGGCACTCTGACCTATGTGGCCTGCGTCCTCATAGACTGAAAACTGACATATTACGCCGCCGCTCATACGGCGGTTTTTTTTAACCCTCTTTTTTGGTATAATTCTCCGGGAGAAAAACATGGAACAATCCGCCGATATCTTCGATAAGCTCAATGAAAGGCAGGCCGAAGCCGTCCGCACCACGGAGGGCAATGTCTGCGTCGTGGCCGGCGCAGGGAGCGGAAAGACCAAGACTCTGGCTTCCAGGTTCGCCTATATCGTTTCCGAACTCGGCGTTTCCCCTTCGGCGGTCCTGTGCGTCACCTTCACCAACAAGGCCGCCTATGAGATGAAGAAGCGCATCAGGACGATGCTGCCGGACAAGGACCTCGGCTATGTCACTACCTTCCACGGTTTCGGAGCAGTCTTCTTCAAGGAGGAATTCAACGCCCTGGGCTATCCGGAGGCCTTCGTGGTGATGGACAGCGAGGATAAGGACAGCATACTCAAGAATCTTTTCGCCGAATACGGCGTCACCTCAAAGCAGATGACTGTAAGAGAGATGTCCGATTATATCGAGATAAAAAAAGGTCAGACGGACTACGTGCCCCTTGTCACCTCGACCGATATCGGCGATATACTCAAAGCCTCCCGGCAGGCAGAGACCCTTAAGGACAGGATCGCCTACAGGTATTACTACGAGCAGCGCAAGCTCTTCGGGCTGGATTTCAACGATCTTATCTATTTCCCTCTGCATCTTCTCAGGACCAGAGAGGATATAAGGGAGAAATGGACCAGACGCCTCGAGTACATAATGATAGACGAGTATCAGGATATAGATAAGGACCAGTACGCGCTCTCAGAGATACTCTCTTCCTATCACGGAAATCTATTCGTGGTGGGCGATCCCGACCAGACGATCTATACGTGGCGCGGGGCCGACGTAAGGTTCATGCTCAACTTCACAAAGACGCACAGCAGCGCCAAGAGCATCATCATGGATCTCAACTACCGCTGCACGCCGCAGATACTCTCGGCGGCAAACACGCTGATATCCTTCAATAAGCAGAGGATCGAAAAGGACCTCAGGGCGTTCCGCCCGGAAGGGCAAAAGCCCCTTTATCTTCACGCGAAGGATCCTCAGGAGGAGAGCGCGTGGATTGCCGAGAACATAGCCAGGCTGCATGAGGGCGGGCTGAACTATTCGAAGATAGGGATACTCTACCGCGCCAACTATATCTCGCGCAATGTGGAAGAAGCGCTGTTCAAAGCCAAGATCCCGTACACGCTGTACAGCGGAGTCGAATTCTACCGCCGCAAGGAGATAAAAGATGTGCTGTGCTATCTCAGGATGACGGTCAGCGCGGATGACATCGCATTCCTCCGTACGGTAAACGAGCCCAGGCGCAACATCGGCAGAAAACGCATCGAATTCCTCAGCGAAGTATCCCGTAATGAAGGGATAACGCTGTATAATGCCCTTAAAGAACACTTAGGCGACCAGCTCTTCAGAAACACCGGTGCTTCGAAATATGTCGAGCTCATAGAGACCTACAGGGACGGGGCAGATGAGATGAAGCTCACCGACCTGCTCACTGGGCTCCTGGCAGACAGCGGATACGAGGAATATCTGAGGCTCGCCGGCAGAACGGACAAGCTCGACAATCTGGCGGAACTCAAGCAGTCCGTATTCGAATACGAGACTTCGGCAGGGGAGGAAACGAGCGTTTCGGAATATCTTTCCCACGCGGCGATGTTCACCAATCTGGACAGTCCCGAGAAGACGTCGGCCGTGAAGCTCATGACCGTGCACAGCGCGAAGGGACTGGAATTTCCCGTGGTGTTCGTATG
>JAIKVR010000034.1 GCA_024685545.1 Eubacteriales bacterium
CTTCCTTCTCAACACCTCCTGGGATGAGAACGAATTGAACGAACGCCTCACGGCAAAGATGAAGAGAGATATAGCCAACAGGCATCTCAGATTCTATACGATTAACGCGGATGCCCTGGCCGGAAAGCTCGGTCTGGGCCGCCATATCAATATGATAATGCAGTCTGCCTTCTTCAAGCTCTCGGAAGTCATTCCGTATGAAGACGCGGAAGCCAGACTGAAGGAGGAAGTAGTAGCCAACTACGGCAAAAAAGGCCAGAAGGTCATCGATATGAACTACGCAGCGATCGACGATGCCATAACTTCGCTGAAGCTTATCGCCCCGCCTGCCGATTGGGCATACGCCCAGGACGAAGCCGGAACAGATGATTCCGGAGACGAGTTTATCGAAAAAGTGCTGAAACCTATGAACCGCCAGCAGGGAGATGCGCTGCCTGTATCCGCATTTAAAGGACGTGAGGACGGACGTTTCCCAGCAGGGACTGCCGCATATGAAAAGAGGCATATCGCCGATATGGTCCCGGTGTGGGATCCGAACAAATGCATCCAGTGCTCACAGTGTTCGCTGGTCTGCCCGCATGCAGCCATCCGCCCGTTCCTCCTCACGGAAGATGAGAAGAACGCCGCTCCGTCGGGCTTTGAAACGATACCCGCCAAGGGAAAGGATTACGAAGGATATCACTACAGGATACAGGTCTCACCGATGGACTGTGAAGGCTGTTCCAGCTGTGTGAATTCATGCGCCGCCAAGGAAAAGGCGCTTACGATGCGTCCGATAGAGGAGACCGAAAAGGAAGCGCCTCTCTGGGATTTCGCAGTGAAGCTTCCTGAAAAGAACCTGGGGAATGTCTTCTCAGTCAAGGGGAGCCAGGTCAAGAGACCGCTCTTTGAGTTCTCCGGTGCCTGTGCGGGCTGCGGCGAGACCCCTTACGCCAAGATAGTCACACAGCTTTTCGGAGACAGGATGTATATCGCAAACGCCACAGGCTGCTCTTCGATCTGGGGCGCCAGCGCGCCGAGCATGCCTTATACAAAAAACGAAAAAGGACTGGGACCCGCATGGGCAAACTCCCTTTTCGAGGATAACGCCGAATACGGCTACGGCATGGTGCTCGCGGTCAAAGCCGCCAGAGAAACTCTCAGGGGAAAGCTTGCCCGACTTGCCGAGATCGGCGTGAATGATGAAGTCAGCTCGGCAGCCCTAGACTGGATAGCCAACATGGATGATTACGAACCCAGTGTTGCCGCGTCAGATGCTCTCCTTAAGGCACTCGATACGACAGCTGAAGGGGAAGCCGCGGAAATAAAGGACTACGTACTGGCAAATAAAAAACATCTGACCAAGAAGAGCATGTGGATCTTCGGAGGCGACGGCTGGGCTTACGATATAGGCTATGGCGGCCTCGACCACGTTTTGGCGCAGAACGAGGATGTCAATATACTGGTCTTCGATACGGAGGTGTATTCCAACACAGGCGGGCAGTCTTCGAAGGCTACTCCGGAAGCAGCAGTGGCAAAGTTCGCTTCAGGCGGAAAGAGGGTCAAGAAGAAGGACCTAGGCATGATGGCCATGTCCTATGGATACGTTTACGTGGCTCAGGTGGCAATGGGAGCTTCCCCGAACCAGCTGCTGAATGCACTGAAGGAAGCTGAAGCCTATCACGGGCCTTCGCTGATCATCTGCTACTGCCCGTGCATCAACCACGGGATCAAAGCCGGTATGGGCTGCTCGATCCAGCAGGAAAAGAATGCGGTAAACGCGGGATACTGGCACTTATACCGCTACAATCCCGACCTTAAAGCTCAGGGGAAGAATCCCTTCACTCTGGACAGCCGCAAGCCGACCGAGTCTTTCAGAGATTTCCTGATGAGCGAGACCCGATATACTTCCCTGAGCCTGACATTCCCCGACGAAGCAGAGGAGCTTTTCGCCCGCTGCGAAGAGGATGCCAATGCCAGATACGCGCAGTATGTAAAGCTCGCGGAAGGCTGATCTCCAAAAGATAATATACGAACAGAATGAAATACCCCCGCCTGCCTGACATCAAAGGCAGACGGGGGTATCTGTATTCTCTGTGATCTTGTTTTTTAATCGGATAGCCTACTGTTTAGCAGAGTGCCTGAAAAGCGAACGCTTCAGCAGCCGCCCGAAGTCCCGAAGGCTGTGTGCCAATCCGCTGGAGAAGGACAGCTTTTCGATGAAGCGGTCGTTGTCCCAGGAGGCTCTCGCCGAAATATCTTCCGCCGTGCCTTCGTAGATCATTTTGGACTCGAGTGCCTTGCAGATATCCTTAATCGAATAATATCTCCCGCAGATAAGGCCTGCTTCGGGCGAGACGACGGATATTACGTCGCTCACGAATTCCGCACAGGTATAGCTGTCTTTGATTATTATCCGTTTTCCGAATAGGGAATGGGCAGCAGAGATAAGGTTATAGAGGTAGCGTTCCTTATCCGATGCCATCTGAGCGAGCAGCTCTTCAAGGGCATCAAAGGTCGCTTCCCTTACCGGAAGCGAATAGACCTTTATCCGGGCAAATCTGTTTTTATAGGCGAATCTCCTGGGCGATTCCTCCACGAAGCCGCCGTAATACGGAGCGGATATAAACCTGCGGGCAAAGGAATACATTTTTGGTATATCGGATGAAAGGGCCAGAGAAACATGATTATATGGATAACCGGTAGCAGCTCTGATCGCTTTGCCCATCTTCAGGGTCGTGGCGGATACGACCAGATAAAGCTTCCTGTTTACGGCAGTCGCGTCATTTGCGCTTATCCTTTTCAATTCTTCAAGATCCATTTCCCTATATCCCCGTCCTGACTGTCTTGGTCGCGATCCTCTCGCAGAAAAGCCTGTCGTGCTCCGAGAAGATCATTGCAGGACGGTACCGCAGTATCATGCGCTCTATCTGCGAACGGGTGATGACATCTATGTAATTGAGCGGTTCGTCCCAGATGTAAACGTCGGCTTCCTCGCTTATGGAAAGGGCGAGCAACACTTTTTTCTTCATTCCATCCGAATAGGACGCCATATCCTCGCTAAAATTGGCACTGTCCACACCCATCCGCGAGAGGTTCGCGGAGACCAGCGTTTCATCGATCCCTCGCATAATGCACATGTCCCTCAGTGACCCTTTCAAAGAATGAAACTGCTGGGGAAGATATGAGATAATCAGCTGTGAG
>JAIKVR010000035.1 GCA_024685545.1 Eubacteriales bacterium
CTTCCTTCTCAACACCTCCTGGGATGAGAACGAATTGAACGAACGCCTCACGGCAAAGATGAAGAGAGATATAGCCAACAGGCATCTCAGATTCTATACGATTAACGCGGATGCCCTGGCCGGAAAGCTCGGTCTGGGCCGACATATCAATATGATAATGCAGTCTGCCTTTTTCAAGCTATCGGGAGTCATCCCATATGAAGAAGCTGAAGCCAGACTCAAGGAGGAAGTGGTCTCCAACTACGGCAAAAAGGGCCAGAAAGTCATCGATATGAACTATGCGGCGATCGACGATGCCATAACCTCGCTGAAGCTCATCGCCCCGCCTGCCGATTGGGCCGACGCTCAGGACGAAGCCGAAACCGATGACTCCGGGGACGAGTTTATCGAAAAGGTGCTCAAGCCGATGAACCGCCAGCAGGGAGATGCGCTGCCGGTATCAGCTTTTAAAGGACGTGAGGATGGACGTTTCCCCGCAGGGACTGCCGCATATGAAAAAAGGCATATCGCCGATATGGTCCCGGTGTGGGATCCGAACAAATGCATCCAGTGCTCACAGTGTTCGCTGGTCTGCCCGCATGCAGCCATCCGCCCGATCCTCCTCACAGAAGATGAGAAGAATGCCGCTCCGTCAGGCTTTGAAACGATACCAGCCAAGGGAAAGGACTACGAAGGGTATCACTACAGGATACAGGTCTCACCGATGGACTGCGAAGGCTGTTCCAGCTGCGTAAATTCATGCGCCGCCAAGGAAAAGGCCCTTGCGATGCGTCCGATAGAGGAGACCGAAAAAGAAGCGCCTCTCTGGGATTTTGCCGTGAAGCTTCCTGAAAAGAACCTGGGGAATGTCTTCTCAGTCAAGGGAAGCCAAGTCAAGAGACCGCTCTTTGAGTTCTCCGGTGCCTGTGCAGGCTGCGGCGAGACCCCCTACGCCAAGATAGTCACACAGCTTTTCGGAGACAGGATGTATATCGCAAACGCCACAGGATGCTCTTCAATCTGGGGCGCCAGCGCGCCGAGCATGCCGTATACAAAAAACGAAAAAGGATTGGGTCCCGCATGGGCAAACTCCCTTTTCGAGGATAACGCCGAATACGGCTACGGTATGGTGCTAGCGGTCAAAGCCGCCAGGGAAACTCTCAGGGGAAAACTTGCCAGACTTGCCGAGATCGGCGTGAATGATGAAGTCAGCTCGGCAGCCCTAGACTGGATAGCAAATATGGATGATTACGAGCCAAGTGTTGCGGCGTCAGATGCTCTCATTAAGGCTCTCGATACGGTAAAAGAAGGGGAAGCCGCGGAAATAAAGGACTACGTACTGGCAAATAAAAAACATCTGACCAAGAAGAGCATGTGGATCTTCGGAGGCGACGGCTGGGCTTACGATATAGGCTATGGCGGCCTCGATCACGTTTTGGCGCAGAACGAGGATGTCAATATACTGGTCTTCGATACAGAGGTATATTCCAACACAGGCGGACAGTCTTCGAAGGCTACTCCGGAAGCGGCAGTGGCAAAGTTCGCTTCAGGAGGAAAGAGAGTCAAGAAAAAGGATCTCGGCATGATGGCCATGTCCTATGGATACGTTTACGTGGCGCAGGTGGCAATGGGAGCTTCCCCAAACCAGCTGCTGAATGCATTGAAGGAAGCGGAAGCCTATCACGGGCCTTCGCTGATCATCTGCTACTGCCCGTGCATCAACCACGGGATCAAGGCCGGTATGGGCTGTTCGATCCAGCAGGAAAAGAATGCGGTAAACGCGGGATACTGGCACTTATACCGCTATAATCCCGACCTTAAAGCTCAGGGGAAGAATCCTTTCACTCTGGACAGCCGCAAGCCGACCGAATCTTTCAGAGATTTCCTGATGAGCGAGACCCGCTATACTTCCCTGAGCCTGACATTCCCCGACGAGGCAGAGGAGCTTTTCGCCCGCTGCGAAGAGGATGCCAATGCCAGATACGCGCAGTATGTAAAGCTCGCGGAAGGCTGATCCTCAAAGATAATACATAAACAAAATGAAATACCCCCGCCTGCCGAACAGCAAAAGGCAGACGGGGGATCTTTTTTGTGATCCTGTTTTTGATCAGATGGCCTATTGTTTATCAGCGTGCCTGAAGAGCGAACGCTTTAACAGCCGCCCGAAGTCCTGAAGGCTATGTGCCAATCCACTCGAGAAGGACAGCTTTTCGATGAAATGGTCGTTGTCCCAGGAGGCTTTCGCCGAAATATCTTCCGCCGTGCCTTCGTAGATCATATTGCACTCGAGTGCCTTGCAGATATCCTTAATCGAATAATATCTCCCGCAGATAAGGCCAGTTTCGGGCGAGACGATGGAGATTATGTCGCTTACGAATTCCGCACAGGTATAGCTGTCTTTGATTATTATCCGTTTTCCGAAAAGGGAATGGGCAGCGGAGATAAAGTTATAAAGATAGCGTTCCTTATCCGATGCCATCTGAGCGAGCAGCTCTTCAAGGGCATCAAAAGTCGCTTCCCTTACCGGAAGCGAATAGACCTTAATCCGGGCAAATCTGTTTTTATAGGCGAATCTCCTGGGAGATTCCTCCACGAAGCCGCCGTAATACGGAGCGGTTATAGACCTGCGGGCAAATGAATACATTTTTGGTATATCGGGTGAAAGAGCCAGGGAAACATGGTTATAAGGGTAACCGGTAGCAGCTCTGATCGCTTTGCCCATCTTCAGGGTCGTGGCGGATGTGACCAGATAAAGCTTCCTGTTTGCGGCAGTCGAGTCATTTGCGCTTATCATTTTCAATTCTACAAGATCCATTTTCCCCTATATCCCTGTCCTGACTGTCTTGGTCGCAATCCTCTCGCAGAAAAGCCTGTCGTGCTCCGAGAAGATCATGGCAGGGCGGTACCGCAGTATCATGCGCTCTATCTGCGAACGGGTGATGACATCTATGTAATTGAGCGGTTCATCCCAGATGTAAACGTCAGCTTCCTCGCTTATGGAAAGGGCGAGCAACACTTTTTTCTTCATTCCATCCGAATAGGATGCCATATCCTCGCTGAAATTGGCACTGTCCACACCCATCCGCGAGAGGTTCGCGGAGACCAGCGTTTCATCGATCCCTCGCATAATGCACATGTCCCTCAGTGACCCTTTCAAAGAATGAAACTGCTGGGGAAGATATGAGATAATCAGCTGTGAG
>JAIKVR010000079.1 GCA_024685545.1 Eubacteriales bacterium
ACTTCAAGATCATCGTCGGCGGAGCTCCTGTTACCCAGGCATTCGCAGATGAGATCGGTGCTGACGGATATGCTGTCGACGCCGGCGCTGCCGCCATCAAGGCAAAGGAAATGGTCAAGGACCTCTAATCCTTACTGAACAGAAGCAAACATTGAAAAAACGGAATTATAACCGCATTACTAGGTAAAGGAGTTTAATCAACATGTACAAAAAAATCCCGTTTGATGAGAAAGAACTTCAGGTAGTCGACTCTGCTCCTGGAAGATACGGCGGACCTCCGACCGAGATTCTGAACAAACCTGCGACAGGCAGAGAAAACTACAGGGCTTTCTATGAGATGCATCCGTACTGGGCGCCTAATACCGGTGGCGCAGACTCTACGATGATCTGCCCTGCCGTTATCCCTGATAACGTCGGCCGCCACTTCGTATTCGATGCCACTACAGCTGATCTGCTGAAGGAAAATCCGAATTACGACGGAGTCGATATGTTCGGAATACCCTGGAAATTCGTTCCGCAGGTAGGCGGATCAATGGAAGATCCTGCATATCCGCATCCCTTAGATGACGCCAATGACTGGGAGAAGGTACTGAAATTCCCGAATATTGACGATTGGGACTGGGAAGGAAGCGCTGAAGTCAATAAGGATTTCCTTAAGCCTGATAAGTGGAATTCCATCTCCATGCTCAACGGTGCGTATTTCGAAAGGCTCATCTCCTTCATGGGATTCGAAAACGCCGTCGTCGCCCTTATAGATGAGGATCAGCAGTCAGCTCTTCACGATCTGTTCGAGGCTACTACTGAGCTTTACATCAAGCTTATCGATAAGTGCATAGAAGCATATCCGCTTCTCGACTGCATCAATGTCCATGACGACTGGGGTAGCCAGCAGAACCCCTTCTTCTCCATGGACACGGCCATGGAAATGATCGTTCCTCACGCCAAGAAGCTTACCGACCACATCAAGTCAAAAGGCCTGGTCGCCGACCTGCACTCATGCGGTCACAATGAAGCCAGAGTAGAAGCTTATATAGCTATGGGATGGCAGTCATGGAGCCCGCAGCCGATGAATGACACCGTCAAGCTTTACAACGAATACGGCGATAAGATCCTTATCGGTGTCACAACCAGCGGCATTGCTGAGGACGCTACAGAGGAGGAACAGGACAGAGCAGCCAAAGAGATCGCGGATAAATTCTGTGTTCCCGGTAAGCCCGCAAGCTTCAGAGCTATGGGACCTGCATACTTCCAGAGACAGCTTTATAAGTATTCCAGAATCAACTTCAGCAAATAACTGGATTGGATATTTAACAGATACAGGATGGATCAGGCCGCTGAATAGGCGGCCTGATTTTTCATTTTAGGTATTAAAAATACAATATTATATACGATTACATTCTAAACAATATTTATATGGTATTTGTAAAAGATATTAACGTGAATTGCATATACATTCTCTCGGTTTGTGAAATATGTCCGGTAAATCGTTTGTATTTTAGGAAAAAACTAAAAGGTGTATATATTGTAGTGAATAATTATTCATGAAATCCCATGAGCTGATTAAACTTAGAGAGAGATTCTATCAGACTATCGTCTGCGAATATGTATTATTCGCTTTTTTTTTGGTCTTAATCTGAATTTAATTTATATAAATAAATTATTTCCGTCTTTGTTTATGCTATTATAGAAGCGTTGAATGAGTATCAACTAAAAAATGGAGGTAAAATTATGGTTAAAAAAATTCCTTTCGATGAAAAGGAACTTGAGGTCGTAAGAGAGATCCCCAGCAGATATCCTGGATTCCCCTCGACCAAGGTTCTCAACAGACCTGCAACAGCGGCTGAAAACTATCATGCATTCTATTTTGACAAGCACCCGTACTGGGAACCCGGTCTGGGTGGTTCCGATTCGGCATTCTTCTGCCCTGCCGTTATCCCCGATAACGTTGCCCGCCATTTCGTATATGATTCCAGCACACAGGATCTTATGAAGGAAAACCCGAATTATGACGGAATCGACATGTTCGGAATCAAGTGGCAGTATGTTCCCACAGTCGGCGGATCCATGGAAGACCCCAACTATCCGCATCCCCTCGAGGACGCAAATGACTGGGAAAAAGTACTGAAATTCCCCAACATTGATGAATGGGATTGGGAAGGCAGCGCAAAAGCCAATGAGAATTTCCTGAAGCCCGATACCTGGAACGTCATCTGGATGCTCAACGGCGCTTGGTTTGAGAGACTGATCTCCTTCATGGGATTCGAGAATGCTGTTGTTGCTCTCATCGATGAGGACCAGCAGGATGCTCTGCATGCCCTGTTTGAAGCTACAACTGATCTTTACTGCCGTATAATCGACAAAGTCCACAAGTACTATAAGAACGTACATTCCGTAAACGTACATGATGACTGGGGCAGCCAGCAGAACCCGTTCTTCTCCATGGATACAGCTATGGAAATGATCGTTCCTCACGGCCAGAAGCTCGTCAAGCATATCCATGATCTCGGATACGCTGCCGACCTCCACTCCTGCGGACATAACGAAACCAGAGTAGAAGCCTACATCGCCATGGGTTGGGATTCCTGGAGCCCGCAGCCGATGAATGACACCGTCAAGCTCTATGAAGAGTACGGTGACAAGATCGCTTTTGGCGTCAACGTTCCGGGAGTTGCTATGGATGCTTCTGAAGAGGAACAGGACAAGGCAGCTAAGGAAATCGCGGATAAGTTCTGCGTGCCCGGAAAGGTCTGCACCTTCAGAGCCGCTGGCCCCGAATTCTTCCAGCAGCAGCTCTACAAGTACTCCAGAATCAACTTCAGCAAATAAGTTATTCAAGGATACAATTAAATCAGCGAAGCCGCGTTTCACGGCTTCGCTTTTTTATTACAGAATTATATGACATTTTCAGCATGTCCTTCCCTAATGAACAGTCAAGCATACTACATGAATGTAATGCTTCGGGACTGATTGGTCGGTACCAGCCTGAAACGGGCAGAAATAGTCCTCAAACCGAGCATTGTATATGGATTCATGTAGAAAACGTTTGAGAGAAACGATACTATGAATATTTCATTCTCACTTATCCTACTCTGAATAGGGAACCTACATCATATTGTAGAACGCTTGTCTGCTCTGGCGGTAAAGTTCTTCGTTGAATTTCTGGGTGGCACCGAAGCCAGAAAGAATAACGGGCTTTTCAGGAAAGCCGGGAGTGTACTTGTCAACGACCTGTTTTACGGTCTCTCTGATCTCTTCGTCGGAAGCATCCTGAGGAAGGGTCGGCAGATTCATACCGAGTATGATTTTGTCACCGTACTTCTCGTAAAGCATCTCTTTATCATTGTGAGGCTGCCCTGCCCACACGTCGATCCCGCTGTCTATCATGGCCGGTACGAGCTTTTCGTTTTTACCGCAGGAATGCAGTTCAAACCACATGCCGTGTGCGTGGCAGAAATCTGTGAGTCTCTTCATATAGGGAACAAGCATCTCTTCGCAGGTGTCCAGCGAGAAGAAGCAGTCTTTCTGAGAGCCCCAGTCATCGTGAAAGTATACGTTCACGATGCCGATTGCTTCCTGGTAATGGATAAAGAATTTCTCGTACATATCGCAGAGCTTGGAGAACAGATCATGAATAGCCTTCTTCTGATCGTCATCGATCATGGCCACGACGGCATTTTCAAACTCCATGAATGAAATGAGCCTTTCAAACAGGCCGTTCTGGAATGTGGCGCCTACGCTTCTCGAATCGTTCCTGTAAGGAGCGTTCAGCTTTGCCATGCCTTCCCAGTCAAGGGCGTCAATGTCAGGGAATACGATCTTGTCGTACCATTCATTGGCATCATTCAGTCTTGGATTGCCGGGACGCACCATTGATCCTCCGGCAACAGGCACGAATTCCCATTCGATACCGAAGAGATCGGGACCGCCTTTTTCCTCCAAAGGCTGTTCCGGTCCGAGATCGTTAATCTCTGCGCGTGCTATGTGATCCTTATTGATCCTGGACTCGACTCGGGTGGTATCGGAGTTCGTCGGCATCCACATCGGGATTTCGTGTCTGACGGCTGCTCCGATATTATCTCTTTCAGGTATCGGATAATTGTACTTGACCGGGACACGGAATCTTCTCCACGCAGGGGAGCAGAGATGTTCGCCAACAACCTTAAGTTCTTCTTCTGAAAACTGGATCTTCTGCATAATATACCTTCCTTTATTGCAATATAAAATTGTTTATCCAATTTAATATTACATAATACAAGATATAAAATCAAGAAGAGATAAGAAAAAATGGCGGATAATACTCCGCCATTCAATTTTTGTATTGGCCGAGAGAAAGGGATTCGAACCCTTGTGGGCTTGCACCCAAACGGTTTTCAAGACCGCCCCGTTATGACCGCTTCGGTATCTCTCGGTTTCCAGTAAATAATATCATCCTGTTTGTTTTAAATCAAGGATTTATTATTGTTCCTTATCTGTTTTGTCCTTCCTGTACTTGGCCAGATCGTCAAGCATCTCCTCGAATTTCTTGTCATCACCGCTGTCACCGAAGATGTTCCTGCTGTTGTTTCTCCTGAACCGGAATATCCCTTTGGGTTTCTTATCCGCCTTTCTGTCATCGTTCTCATACTCATCGATAACATCATTGTCTTCAGGTTCATCCATTTTTTCGGAATTCGCAAACGGTCTATCATCATCGTCTTCTTCTTTGGAGAACGCTTCATTTTCATCGGAAGTTTCCTGAGCGTCTGTTTCCGGTTCCGGATCAGCATCACCTGAAGGTCTTTCCGGGGTGTTGTCCACGTCGTTGTCATCGTATTCTTCAACGTCGCCAAATTCCTCACTCCAGTCGTCTTCTTTGGATTTTCCCGTGATTTTGCCGATAATGAATCCGCATGCCGTGAAGATAAGAGCACAGACTGCGAATGCGATATAGAGCCGGCCTCCGGAGAGTTCGAATCGTGATGAGGACCGGTTGAATTTAATGATATCAGCATCCTTTGCGTCCTTCATGTTGTAAGTGGTGATAACATATTCACCGCCTTTATCTGTAACAAAGCTCACTGTGCCGCCCTGTCCGACTTTCTTATTCCTGGCTGCCAGAAGGAAAGACCCGTCGGTCTCGTCAAATATGTAGACATTAACTCTTGTTCCGGGGGCAAATTCGGTCGCGACTGTGAATTCAGCCTTTCCGGGCAGTTTCCCTGGAAAGTTTATGCGGATCACATCCGTTTCATATGAGGCGAACTTTGATTTTATGTCATTTGAATTGTGTGAAGCCCTGTTTATTGTGATGTCATAGAGTTTCTCGGATATCTCACCTGTAATGTCTTCACCCTTGAAGCTTACTGAACCTCTGTCGGTAAGTACGTTTAGGATCATCCCGTTCTTACCCGCGATCGCGGTGAGTATATCCCCCGGGACAAGAACTGCAGAGGTATTCCTCATATCCATGACGACCGGGCTCTCATTGGCCCTGATCCTGCGCGATAGCTCATTGATATAGCTGTTGCTCGCAAAATAATCGGGACTGCCTTCTCTGATCACGTTTATCTCATATATATTTGTGGTTGTTTCATCTTCCGCGGTGCATGCGACAGTGACCAGGTTATCTCCTATAACAAGGACGTCTCCTCCGCTCACAGTGCACACCGCAACTTCAGGTTCATCCGGGAACGCGGAAACTGCGAAACTCTCACAGTCTGAGGGTACCCTGACTGTGTAGCGGAACGTATTCTTGTCGAATGCCGGATACAGCGTGCCCTGGCTGCATGAGAGCTCAGACAGATAAGCGTTTGCTGAAGGGACGTAATTCGGCCCTTTCTCCACGGTGACTTTTACCGTATATGCTGTCATTGCGATCCCGTCCTCCGCGGTGACCGTTATCACCACGTCACTGCTTCTGCCTTCTTTGAGCGTGTATTCACTGACAGAATACTTTGCGTTGGAATGATTGGTCTTGGCATCGATCGTGAGGCTGGCCGTATCGAAAGGAACGCTGGCCGAATAATCCGTATTATTTGACGAGAAAGCTGGAGAAAGCTGTCCTTCTGCGATCGAAAGGGATTTGAGCGTGCTGTCCGTGGATTTCTTTACAGGTTCCGGATCTGTTGTCGATGGTGTCGACGGCGTGCTTGTCTGTGCAGTGACAGTGCTGGAGCCGCTCCTGATCTCTGAAGCGCTGACGTCCTTCACCGATCCTCCCTCCATCACAGTACCCGACGTCGGGTTCAGGGAGACCGATGTTGAGCCTGACGTGAATGACGAGGATGCGCTAAATGTCAAGACCATGTAATTTCCGTTTGAAATCCCGGAAGCCTTGCTGACGCTTATGTTGACGGTGCCCTTCGTAGTCTCTTTGGATTCCATGCTGAATCCGTTTACAGCTGAAGCACTGCGGAATGTAAGCTTGGACGTGTCGTAGACCACTTTGCCGTCCAGTCCGCAGAAATCATATCCAGTTGAGTTGACCCAGTAGGTTATCTGGAAAGTTTTGCCTGCACTGACAGTCGGGTCTGTTACGTGCGAGTCGATCTTTGTTGCCGCATATACGTTTATCGGGAATATGTACAGCAGGGCGAAAACCGCGATCAGCAGTGCTGCTGTCTTCTTGAGTCCGTTATTCTTTTTTGTCATAATGATTCCTCCAAACCGACTATATATCTTCTCATCAGGACAGCGTCCGTCGATGAGTGCTTCCCGTCTTTATTAACGTCCGCCGCAGCAGCGGCAGGCGCTGAGAGTTCTTCTATTCCGACGATGCTCCTCATTAGTATGACCACATCTGTTGACGTGACCTTCCCATCGCCGCTGGTATCTCCTTTGACGATGATCGTATAGGTATCCTCTTCGCCGGTCTCGTTATCCGTCAGCTTGACCGTCATTCCGGTAGCTGCAAAGCCTTCCGTGACTTCTGCTCCGTTGCTGAATACGACTGCTGTTTTGTCGAGGAAGTGAGTGAGGATATCCTGGATCTCCGTTCTTTCATTCACTCCGGTCATAAACATGAGCTCATCATCCAGTGCGATCTCTTCAGTTATCCCTCCGGAAGACTGATTTCCGGAGCCCGAAGGGGATCCTCCCGTGCCCGGATCGTCACCGCTGTTGCCATTGCCGGAAGGTGTTGGGTTATCCGGAGGAGTATCACCGGTATCGTCCCCTGACGGAGGTGTGTCCTGTCCGTAAAGAGGACTTCCCGGGAAGGTCCTGACTATATCGACGTCCTGCTTCAGGACATATGCTATCGAAGTAGCGTAGTCATAGTCCCATGAATTGCAGCCACGTTTGTCTCCGTTGACCGGTATATCGGACTGGACTATATAGAAATCGCCTTCCTCTCCCAGTATGACCAGGTTTATCCCTGCCGGGCCATTGCTCAGAAGATTCTTAGCTCTGTTAGGATCACGGGAAGAATACTTGAAAAGCTTCCAGGATTCCGTACTGGGTTCGCTGTAGGCATAGGTTACCTTATTCGTAACGCCAAGCGTATATCTGCCGTAATCGGCTCCCCCGAGGTATTTGTCCAGATTGTAAGCCATTGAAGCGATCTTGTCAGCATGCCATGGATCAGAGGCATACTTCACATTTATCCCTATGCTCTTATTGCCCAGACAGGTGCCGAAATACCTGCTGTCCCCGGTGTAGCTGCTTACCCATGAGGGCTTTCTGTCCGATACATTGTAATATGATACGCCTTTTGCGGGATCGTAATAGAAATATGCGTCGAAGTAACCTCTGGAAAGGGTGTATTTTGCATGCTGCGCTATGGCATCAGAAGCAGAAGAATATGTGTCTGCGCTGGATGCGGCCGAGGAATCCACCGCATTGACGCTGAATATATTGTTTTTATACCTGGCTATGTAGCTCTTTCCGTAGCCGCTCTCAACATTTGCAAAAGCAATCTCCAGCATCGCGTTGGTACCGTATGTGTCCTGAGCAGAAAGGAAAGCACTGCCCAGACCGAGGTATACGCATCTGTAGCTGGTATTGACAGTCGAGTTCTTATAGGCTATGTAGGAATTCAGCTGACTTTCTGTGTATATGGTTTTTGTCCTGAAAGAGAGATATTTGTAATATGCATAGAAAGTGCCGACTGGGGAGGTCCCGCTGATCGCGTTCTCAAAGCTGCTGTAGAACGTATGCTGGTCAACGGAATAATACCTGATGTTCTTCTCCATGAATTCGGGGGCTTTATCGATCGCCAGCGCATAGAATTCAGTGTATCCGTTTCCCGTATAGACACTGATGTAATGGATCAGTTCGTTGTTGACGTTGGCAAAATAGTCCATCTGATAATCGCCTTTGAGCGATCCGGTAGCATTGGGATGCATCTGGCAGTAGGGGATAAGGGTGAAATATGAAATGCCCGCCGTTCCCTTCATTCCTGAAATGTAAACGGTGACGTTCTGGTTCGCGTCAGTGGATACGTAATAGCAGACGGAGTACTTTGCGACGTAGCCGGAGATATTGCCGTCATAAGCATTATCAAACGTGACTGTATAAGTGCCCAGGGCAATGGCCATGCCACGTTTCATTGCTACGACCTTGCCGGACGAATTCCGGATCACTGCATTTGCTTCATTTGATGATTTGAAAGCCTTGTAAGCCGCGGAGTACGAAGAATATGAAGACAGCCTGACAAAACTGCCGTCAGAAACCGCTCTGTCTAGATAATAGGACGATTCTGCGTAGACCGGCGCATATGCGAACAACAGCAAGGCTGCCAGAAACAGCGCGGGGATCTTCAAAAAAATCCTTTCTTTGTCAGTTTTCTTCATATCCATATTTTACAATACTTTCCTCTTGATTGATACGTTTTGACGGAAAAACGCTTTATTCCGAGAAAATATGGCATTTAGCTCAAAAAATAATAAAAACGGCGTTCCGGTATTACCGCAGCGCCGTTATCAACAATTCAATATATTATTTGCCGAGCGCTTCCTTGAGCGACTTGCCTGCCTTAAATGTGGGTGCTACGGAAGCAGGAATTGTGATCTTTTCCTTCGTGCGGGGATTGATTCCTTTCCTGGCCGCTCTTTTCTTAGCCTCGAATATGCCGAATCCGACGATGGAAACCTTTTCGCCATTCTTGAGGGTTTCTTTAACGGTATCGGTGAAAGCTGTCAGCGCCTTTTCGGAATCCTTTTTGGACATTCCGGTCTTTTCCGCAACAGCGGCGATAAGCTCTACCTTATTCATGATTCCTCCTGTCAATTTGTTTCAAATTAGTTTTTATAATACACGCTTTAAAAGGTCATAGCAATATATTTTTTACTTTTTAATTCGCTTTTTTTGCCTCTTTATAGGCATCCGCGATCTCCTGATCGGAAGCTGTCGAGGTGTCCATTCCGGATTCTTTCAGCAGATCCTCAGCCCTTCCTGTATCAATGACCAGTCCTGCACAGTATCTCCTCAGAGCTTCCTCGGGATCGATGTCCCATTTCTTAAGCCTGTTAGCGATAGTAAAGAGTATCCTGCCCGTGACCGCTTCAGCTTTCTCTGTTTCGCCCGACTCTGCTGAAATACCAACTTGAGTGATGAGGGAATCGACAGTGGGATCGTCCGTTTCCGCCAGCTCTCTTATTGCTGCCGGCGCTCTTTTCCCGACCTTTTGAGCGTATCTCAGTGCCGGATGCTTCTTGGGGACCGTGTCCATCTCTTCATACGGCGTACGTTTTTCGTGCTCCTGAGCCTTTATATCGTCCCATTGCTGCCAGAAGTCCTCCGGCAGTTCGCTGCCCGCGAACACATGAGGATGACGCCTTATCATTTTTTCGCTCACTCCGCGGATGACGTCTTGTATGTCGAAGTCCTCGTCTTCTTCGGCGATCTTCGTTTGCAGCGATATCTGCAGCAGCAGGTCGCCCAGTTCCTCGCACAGTGAGTCCATATCCTTTTTATCTATCGCGTCGACTACTTCATAAGCTTCTTCGATTACATAGGGCGTCAGGCTCTCGTGTGTCTGCACGCTGTCCCAGGGACATCCGTTTTCTCCTCTGAGCTTCCCGATTATACTGTGGAATGAATAAAAATCAGAAGGTGATCCTTCGGCAGTCTGCGGAGGGATGACCAGGGTCGACAGGTGATCCGTATCCCTGCGCCTGTCTATCTCGCACAGTGGCATTTCAATGACTCTCTCATCTTTCGAGCCTGCTGAATTTACCATGTATACTGTCGTATCATCGCTGTAATACCTGCCTAACGCGACCTTGACATCTCCTGCGACCTCGCGGTCGTATATCTGGCATATGATGTTCAATGAGCGCACGTCCGGCTCCTGCTCATCCAGTGAGAGGGCGTCGATCAGCTTGAAGGAAGCGGCCGCATCCCTTTTTAGTGCCGTAAAAATACTGTCTATAAAGCTGACTGAGGGTATCACCTCGACTTCGCATTCGGCCTCTTTCATCAGCTTTACGGCTGCTTTCTCCGCTATGCAGGCGCTGCCGGGCACGATGTATCCGACGGTATCTTCCCTGCAGGACAGGACTTTTTTTACGATCTCATCATACAGTGAATCAAAGTCCGCGGAGCTTTCGTACAGGCTGTCCAGCGATTCATATCTGATCGAATATTCATCAAGTATCTCAGCGGAAGGATGTACCATAGTACGGGCAAATACCAGATCGCATTTTTTCAGCGCGTCTATCGTCCTGAGTGTGATGTCGCCCTTGTCTCCGGGGCCGAAGCCCATGATATAGAGTTTCTTCATCGTATTCCTCCGTATGGGATATTATATCCATATCGCCAGCGGATACAAATATATGCTCTGCGCTACTTTCCGTCTGTTGCACAACTGAGGACCTGATTTCCCAGCATTGATCACCATCGCACGGAAACTCTGATTGTATTTTCACTGGTATATTGTGCAGGGCTTGTGGCTTAGACCGATATGATCCAGGGACACAGCGAATCTGGTGAAGATTCCGGGCAAAATCAGAGAAACTGTATCACCAGGCACTGATCGGATATATCTGGTATGAAGCTCAGGAATACGAGATGAACTTCTCTATCCGGTGGGAAGTGATCAATACCTCAAAGCGTGAGATGATGATAAGAACTTCAAAATTCCATTAATCGATGTTTGATGAATTGGCTCAGAGGGGACTTGATTACTTTGCAATAAGGAAGCATGCCATACCAAATACAAACTGGCTGAGGGGGGGAAGACTCTTTGTTATTCTTTAGTATTATCCTGGTGCGAGAAGCGGGATTCTTCCTTTAGTGAATACTTCAAACACTCATAACGAAAGATCATATAAACGGACAATATTGCAGTCAATTAAAGTGAGCGGTGACGATAGTTGTTCTATTATGAATTTGTAATTGTAGCAAATCCTCGTTGCGGCTTTCATTTTAAACAAGTTAGATTGTCTTTGTGCTATAATAATGCAAGTTATTTTGGGACGGGTTATCGGATCGATATCCTAACAGGGAACTTGTACCAGATCGGTATGCTGCATGACTGAAACTTGTTCACGCTATATGGGAGACGATTAATATGAAAGACAGCTACTTTGATGACGCGCTTTCTGATTTTGACGGAACCTACCGCAAAAAGAAAATAACGAATCTCTGCATTTCCGCCATAATCGTTTTGCTTGGCGTGTCTTCGTTCATTTACGGTCTGCATCTTGAACCGGCGCTAACTATCTTCAGGTTCATGACGGTAGACGGGACGTTGTTTACCACCATCGGGTCTTTGATCTATATTGTCGCTAATCTGATTGAGATCTGGAAAAAAACGGAAGTGACCAATATTGTTGTTTATTATATCCGGCTGTCTTCTGCGGTGGCGGAGACGGTGATCTTTATCGTGGTAATGTTCAGCCAGCTCCCGTTCTTCCCGGAACACCTTCCCGTGGTGGACAGGTACGATTCCTTTGTAATGCATGTCCTTGTGCCTATCCTCGGAGTGTCGTCTTTTCTGGTGAACGATTCTCCCATCGGAAATCTCAGCGCATTCAATCGCTTTCATGGTACATGGTTCATTACGTGTTATGCCTGCACTATCTTCACGATGATCGGGACCGGTTCTCTGGAACATGACCTTATCCCGTACTTCTTTCTGGACGTGGCAAACAATCCGTGGTATATCACCGTGATCGCTTTCGTGTTCATCTACGGATCTGCTTATCTTATGGCCTGGGCGCTTTCCGAATGGAACAGAAAGCTTTCATGGCTGTGGTTCAAAGACGTATTCAGACGTTCTAATAAAAAAGGGGGGAATGAATAATATGTTTTCTTCCGGACATCTTATCTGGATAGGGATCTCTGTGGTACTTATAGCCGGTGGGTTTGCTGCCTGCGTGAAAAGAAAGCTTTCTGTAGATCTCGTACTTAAAGTATGTTTTGCTTTGGGGATATGCTCGGAGGTAGTCAAGGTCTTTTCGTGCGCGAAAATACTGCCTATGGTGGAGCCGGTCATCACCGTCGGTGCTGAAGGACCTGTAATGGAATATGCTGCGACCGGTCAGTATACGCCGTACATCGAGATGGCGCATATGCCCTTGGAACTGTGCTCTCTGCAGCTCGTTTTCATGGCTTGTGCGATATGGCTCAAGGACAGCAAATGGAAAGACCGTTTTCTTGCGCTTATGTTCCCGACCGGTGTCATCGGAGGGTTCATGGGGGTCATGATGGCATATATCACATCTGACTACACGACTGTCCGGTCATACTTCGTCTCTCCGCGCGTATGGCAGTATTTCCTGTTCCATGCAATGGTGGTCATGCTCGCCCTCTATATCGGCTATGCGCGAAAGGAAGCTTTTTCGCGGAAGGAAATCTTTAACTCGATCCTTGCAATAGTCTCAATGGATGCGCTCTCGTTTTATGTAAACTCTATGCTGTCTCAGCCGGTCTACATTAACGAGACGCCTGTCGGCCTTGTCTACAGGGTCAATTTCTTCTCTTCATATGTGAATCCGCTGGGCCTTGTGCTGACTGAAAAATGGCAGTGGATCGCTTATCTTATGATCCGCATGGTCTTGGCAATCTGTCTGATACTGCTGCTGTTCTTCGTCCACCGTATGATGAAATCAATGCGTTCGGCCTCGAAGAAGGATAAGCAGCCTGCAGAATAGTCCATAGTCATTTCAGTACACGTACGGTCGGAACTGACCCCGAAAGCTAGACCGAAAGTCTAACCAGAGGAGGTCAGTTTTGTTATGGCGAAAAGTTTAGAGTTCAAAAAACGCCCGCGGATGAAAACCGTACGAACATGCAGGATACATGGACCTGAAGATAAATA
This sequence comes from Eubacteriales bacterium, assembly GCA_024685545.1. Lineage (GTDB taxonomy): Bacteria > Bacillota > Clostridia > Eubacteriales > Anaerofustaceae > JAAYHF01. The sequence continues at coordinate 13,244 of JAIKVR010000079.1, forward strand.
CTCAGACAGGAAGCGTATGCCGCTCCATATGGGGTGCATGTTTGATATTCCTGTTTTATACGGAGTCATAAAATGCTATAATACGGCTGACTGCAGGGCTGGATAAGACAGTACTGAGCGCAGGATGCATGCCTCCTTTCGGCAGAAAGAAAAGAACCGTATCTTTTGCGTCAGACCATGGGAAACTGTCCGTACGGTTCGTCAAGGCCTGCAGCAATGATGACGCACCGAACAGAGGAAAATCGGAGATGTGTGAATGAGTGAGACCAGGACTGTAATAATGCCGTGGGAGAACGATATCGATCCGGCGGAACTTTTCGGACCGAATAATTCCAATATCGCGATGATCGAGGAGAACTTCTCGGTCAACATCAATTACAACGGTGACGGGCTGCATATCACCGGGGAAGATAAGGATATCGATGCCGCAAAAAAGGCGATCAAGTCGCTTATCAAGCTCATCAGGCAGGGAAACCCCATCGATGAGACTCTCGCCAATTACGTCACTCATCTGCAGCCAGCCCAAGGCAAAGAAGATGAGTCCTTTGAAACGGTCGTCACGCATACGTATAAAGGCAAGCCCATCCGCACCAAGACCTTTGGACAGAAAGCTTATGTGACTAATGTAAGGAACAACGAGATAACCTTCGCAATCGGACCTGCGGGGACCGGAAAAACTTATCTGGCAATGGCCATGGCGATAAATGCGTTCAAAAACAGTGACGTCACCCGCATAGTCCTTGTGCGTCCCGCTGTAGAAGCGGGGGAGAGCCTGGGATTCCTTCCGGGCGATTTGAAAGATAAAGTCGACCCTTATCTGAGGCCTCTGTACGATTCGCTGTATGACATCATGGGGCTGGACGCTGGCCAGCGCAACATAGAACGGGGCGCCATAGAGATTGCCCCTCTGGCTTACATGAGGGGACGTACTCTCGATAACAGCTTTATCATACTGGATGAAGCTCAGAATACGAGTCCGGAACAGATGAAGATGTTCCTTACCAGGCTCGGCTTCGGCTCCAAGGCGGTCATAACGGGAGATATAACACAGATCGACCTGCCTTTCAAAGAGCGCAGCGGACTGTTGGATGTGGCGGATATACTCAAAGGAGTCAGAGGGATAGCCTTTTCATATCTGACACAGGCAGACGTCGTCCGCAATCCCATAGTCCAGAGGATAATAAACGCATATGAGAGGAATGAAAAGAATTGAGCTCTGACAAAGACAACATCCACGAGATAGATATCGATATCAGGGTCCCCGAAGGGGATGACCTTAAAGGCTCGGCAAAGGACATTGAAGCCGCTGTGAATACCGCAATATCATTTTTCCCGGAGATCAAGGATTATCAGGCAAGCATCTCCATCGTAGGGGAAGAAGAGATACAGGCTTTGAACAGGCAGTATCGCGATAACGATTCCGTTACCGATGTTCTTTCATTTCCGTTATTCGAGACGGATCCCCGCGGAGTGGACCTGCTGGGGGATATCGTCATCTGTGCCGACAGGGCAAGGGAACAGGCAGTTCAGTACGGTCACAGCCTGAAGCGAGAGATTTCGTATCTTACGGTGCATTCCGTTCTCCATCTGCTCGGATATGACCATATGGAGGAAGAGGACAGGATAAAGATGAGGGAGATGGAAGATAAGATAATGGATAAACTGGCAGTCTTCAGGGAGCAGGGCAGTGAGGTGAGCAGGGAAGTCCTTGACGCTCTGTGCGCTAAAGCCAAGGAGATGCTCGCATTCTCGTACAGTCCGTATTCCAAATACAAAGTAGGGGCGGCGATCCTGACCGCCGACGGAGAGGTCTTCACGGGGTGCAACATCGAAAACGCCTCGTACGGTGCTACCATATGCGCGGAAAGGACGGCAGCCGTGAAAGCCGTCAGCGAAGGCCAGACAGTCTTTAAAGCCATCGCCATTGCCTGCAGCGGGAGCGAATTTGCATATCCGTGCGGGATCTGCCGCCAGTTCCTGAATGAGTTCATCGAGAAAAAGGCTCCTGTCGTGCTCATCGACTGCAATGACAATGTAGCCACGGAAGTATTCGAAAATCTGCTTCCCCACGGTTTTTCCGGAAAGGATATGGGCATTGGGATCCTTTAAATCAGGGTTCGTTGCCGTCGCAGGACGCACGAATGTAGGAAAATCGACCCTGCTGAACGCTATGATGGAACAGAAGCTCTCCATCGTCACATCGCGCCCGCAGACCACAAGAGATATCATCAGGCTCATCCGTACTACGGAGACCTCTCAAATGGTGTTCATAGATGCACCTGGTTTTCATAAGCCTAAGACCAAACTGAACGAATACATGGATGCTTCCGCAGAATCCACACTGAAAGACGCGGACGTCATCCTTTTCGTTGTTGAAGAGGATGCCTATATCGGCCCCGGAGACAAGCGCATTCTGGAGATGCTGAGCGGTTCTAGCGTCCCCGTGATACTTGCTATTAATAAGATCGACAGATCTCCTATAGAAAACGTCCTTAAGACCATAGATCTTTATAAGGATTATTCCTTCATCAGTGAGATCGTACCGGTATCTGCAAAAAAGGGAATGAATGTGGATACTCTCATTGCCGTTATAGAAAAATACCTGCCGGAAGGGGAGAAGTATTATCCCGACGATATGGTTACGGACAGGAACGTGCGTTTTTACATCGGCGAAATCATCCGTGAAAAGCTTTTCGAAGCCCTGGCCGAGGAAATTCCGCACGGTATAGCCGTTTCGGTAGAGGAGGTCGACGAGGGGGAGACCGCGACTAATATCAGTGCCATGATCTACTGCGATAAAAAGAGCCATAAGGCGATCGTTATAGGAAAAAACGGCGAAAAACTGAAAAGAGTGGGCACTTTCGCCCGCAGGGATATCGAAAAGCTGCTGGATACGAAAGTAAATCTGAAGGTCTGGGTAAAGGTCCGCGAGGATTGGACCGATGATCCGAATGAGATGAAAAAGTTCGGTTATCTTGCTGAGGAAGATGAATCATGACTGTTACATATGAGCTTCTGAAAGAAGACAGGATCACAGGCGCGAGAGCAGGCGTACTGCACACGCCTCACGGTGATATAAAAACACCGGTATTCATGCCGGTAGGCACTCAGGCAACGGTCAAGGCAGTACTGCCCGAATCCCTTGTGGAGCACGGCGTGCAGATAATCCTGTCAAATACCTATCATCTGCATCTGCGCCCGGGTGAAGACATCGTCAAGGAGGCGGGAGGCGTACACAGTTTCATGCACTGGGACCGTCCTGTCCTTACGGACAGCGGAGGTTTCCAGGTATTCAGCCTTGGCAAGATAAACAGCATCACTGAGGAAGGAGTATCGTTCCGCAGCCATATCGACGGCAGCCACCAGTTCCTGTCACCGGAAGAATCCATGAGGATACAGCAGGCTTTGGGGAGCGATATAGCGATGGCTTTCGACGAATGCGTGCCCTACGGCGCTGACAGGGAGTACACCGAAAAATCAATGAGAATGACCGTTGACTGGCTCAAACGCTGCATAGCTTCCCATGATAACGGATCGCAGGCGCTTTTCGGCATCGTTCAGGGCGGAATGTTCGAGGATCTGCGGAAAATCTCCGTTGAGGAGACCTGTTCCAATGACCTGCCGGGGTTCTCGATAGGAGGTTTAAGCGTCGGCGAACCGAAGGAAAAGATGTTCGAGCTGATGAACTTCACCGCTCCTCTGATGCCGCGGGACAAACCGAGGTATCTTATGGGCGTGGGCAGCTTCGATATCCTGTGCGAGGGCGTATCCTGCGGAATAGACATGTTCGACTGTGTCATGCAGACCCGTATGGGAAGAAATTCTACTGCGGTAACTTCAGACGGGCGCATAAATCTCAGAAACGCAAAATTCAAGAGGGATTTCGGACCTCTTGATCCGGAATGCGATTGTTATGTTTGCCGCAATTACAGCCGCGCTTATATCAGGCACCTGACCGTGTCCGGGGAGATACTTGCGAGCATGCTTTTGTCTTTGCACAACATCGCAAAGACGGTAAGATTTGTCGACGACATGCGCAACAGCATTTTAAGCGATAAATTTAGTGAATTCAGACGTAGTTTCGAAGATAGATGGTATAATCAGAACTAATCAACAGGAGGATATGTTTATGGAAGGAAATCCACTGACTTTTATAATCATCATGATGGCAGTTATGATCCTGCCTACGTTGTTTATGAGCAAAACTCAGAAAAAGCAACAGCAGAACAGGCAGTTCATGCTGGACAGTCTTGAAAAGGGAGATGAGGTCATCACCTCCGCAGGCTTTACCGGTGTTATCGATGCCGTAAAGGAGACTTCTTTCATTGTAAGGTTCTCTCCTGACGACATCAGGATGGAGATCGCCAAGGAAGCCATACTGCGCAAGGTCGAGGAGGAAGAGGATATTCCCGAGCTTGAGACGGAATACGATTATGTCATCGACGACGATGCAGACGAGGCCACGGACAACAGCAACGAGAATCTGCCCGACTGATATCAGAAGGTCAATATAAGGAAAAGCGGTAATTGATAATGGGTATTTTTGAAAACGCCGCCGCAATCGGAAAGCTCGGCATTTTTCTGGTCCTTTTCGGATCGGTTGCCGAGGCAGTTATGTTTATCTGGGAAAGAATGCAACGGAAAAACAGGAAGTCCGAGGATAGTGAACCGAGCGGAAAACCAGGTTTCGATATACTTAAATACCCTGCCGATAAGCTCGCTAAGCCCTATGTGCCCAGGCTTGTGACTGCTGAGGGAACAGCGGGCTTTTTTATCGCGGCAGGAATCGTTTGCATGATACTCGGGGGTAGCGGGATCCCCTTTCCCGCTGTGGCATTGATCGCAATGTTTCTGGGAATCTCCTGTGAGGTCGCGGTAAGCAACCTGAAGTATTCATCCCGCATCAAATCGGATTCTGACGTTATCTTCGTCCCGAACCTGTCCGGATGCAACGGGAAGGTCAGCGTTGCCATCCCTGCAGGCGTAACCGGGGAAGGAAAAGTGAGGCTGGTCTGCAAAGGAGCTGTGACAGAGATCAAAGCTCTGTCCTCCGATGAAGTCGTGCTGGATCCGGGGACGGACGTGACGGTCCTGTATGCCTGGAAAGATGACGAGGTGATGGTAAAAAAGATTTGAACACTCCCGCCACTTA
>JAIKVR010000088.1 GCA_024685545.1 Eubacteriales bacterium
ATACATTGATGGATCAGGAATCATAAGTGTATCTTCAGTTTTACTATGAACCAGCCAGGTGTTAGGATATACGTGACCAGGGGATAATCGAGACAGGAGAACGACAATAATGCCATCAGGTTTAATTCCAACATTTATCATATATTGTTTTGTTAATATATAACGACAATAATAATGTCAAATTGTTCCAATGATTTATAATTATTTCAAAAAGATTTATGCGGATTTAATTCTGCTTCCATAGAAGCCTCTCTAATATATATCGACAGAGAACTATAGATATTGTTCCACAAAAATGTAAAAAGACGGACCTGCAAAAGCAGATCCGTCAACCCGTTCTTTATGATTTATGCTGCTAAAGCCAAGTCGTACGTGTCGAGGTCAGCCATTGCTTCAAGCATCCGGGACGGAAGTCAGGGATCGAAGAATTCATATCGGCGCCGCGAAGCGGTCGCAGACCCGTGATCTCCGTCGGCTGAGCTCCTCCAGTAACAGCTCCACTGAAGAGGACTGGTTCAGGTCTAACCAGTCCTTTTTTCGTGAGTCCCATTATGAAAGTCATGGTTGAATGAGTATACGATTATAAGAACCAATGCAATGAATGCCGGGTATCCGGTGAAGACGGCCATCCAGCTCCAGTGATCCAGTGCCCATAGCCGGACTATGCTCCATATTCCCAAACCGACAGCACTGGCAATGACAGCACAAAGCAAAATAATCACCATGTATTTGGACTTTTCCGTCCAATCCTGTCTGTCTATCCAATTCCAAAGATATTTCATTTGCCTTCGGCTCCTTTCTTTTGATGTCTACAGAGTACGTGAGCAAAGTAAAAGGAAAAAGCATGTACATGTAAAAAATGTGTAAACAGAGGAACTTTACATACTTTTTACATTAGGCTGCATTCCCGTTTTACATTCAGTCTGTAATATGAAGCCGGTCAAATAAATTAGAAATGAAAGGAAAATGTAAAATAAGATATGGACATATTTGATATTCTGACAATGGTCGGCGGACTGGCAATGTTTCTGTACGGAATGAGCGTTATGGGTGACGGCCTTATGAGATTCTCCGGAGGGAAACTTGAGAGGATTCTCGAAAAACTTACAGACAGAAGGATCAAGGGACTGCTGCTGGGCGTGGCGGTCACCGCGGCGATACAGTCGTCTTCAGCTACAACAGTAATGGTCGTAGGTTTTGTGAACTCCGGGATCATGAAGCTCAACCAGGCAGTCGGAGTAATTATGGGAGCCAACATCGGTACTACGGTCACTTCATGGATACTGTCGCTGACGGGCATCCAGAGCGACAATGTGATACTCAGCCTCCTCAAGCCGAGCGCTTTTGCACCGGTCCTTGCAGCTGTTGGTATATATATGTATATGAAGGGCAAGGACGGCAGCCGCAGCAAGAACGGAGGCATGATCCTTCTGGGCTTTGCTGTTCTTATGTTCGGCATGGAGACAATGAGCGGCGCCGTTGCGCCACTAAGCGAGAGTCCTGCTTTTGTGCGGATCCTGACGCTGTTCTCGAATCCGCTGTTCGGCATCGCGGCTGGAGCGATCGTGACTGCAGCCATCCAGAGCTCATCGGCATCTGTCGGTATCCTGCAGGCTCTGTGCATATCCGGCGCGATCAATTATTCTGCAGCGATCCCTATAATCATGGGCCAGAATATAGGCACATGCGTTACAGCGATGCTTTCTTCGATGGGCGCAAGCACCAATGCCAGAAGAACTTCGTTTATACACCTATACTTCAACCTTATCGGAACGGTGGTATTTACAACTCTGTTCTATGTGGTTCATCACTTCGTGACTCTCGATTTTGTCAGCCAGCCGGCTACAGCAGCGGGAATCGCCGTGATACACAGTTTATTCAATATAGCCTGCACTATAATGCTCTTCCCGTTCGGGGACAAACTCGTAAAACTTGCAATCAGAACCGTGCCTGATACCGGCGATACCGATATCGAGATCAGGGCAAAAAGAGCGTCTGAAATGGGCCTTGACGAAAGATTCCTTGAGAGACCGTCGTTTGCGATCCAAAGATGCAAGGTTGCTGCCAACGAGATGGCAGACAAGGCGAGCGATGCCTTTATGCTTGCGATGGATGTCCTGAAAAATTATGATAAGGACAAGGCTGATGCGGTCATCAGGCTCGAGCAGGAATGCGATGAATACGAGGATATCATAGGTACATATATGGTAAAGCTCTCGGGAAGAGATCTGTCCCGTGAAGACAGCCAGCTGATGTCGCTGGTGCTGCATGCGATAAATGACTATGAGAGAATATCCGATCATGCAATCAATGTGGTAGAAGCAGCACAGGAAATGCAGACAAGAGAGATCAGTATGACATCCTACGGAAACCTTGAACTGGATTCCTTCGGAACCGCGATCAAGGATATCTTAATGATCACAGGGGAAGCGTTTATAAGCAATGACCGCAGCAAAGCCAGACAGGTAGAGCCGCTTGAAGAAGTAGTAGACAACCTCAGTGCAGAAATGAGGCAGAGGCATATAGAGAGGCTGCGCAAAGGTATATGCTCGATGGAGGCAGGTATCATACTGGAAGATATCCTGATCTATTTTGAAAGAGTCTCTGATCATTGCTCCAATATTGCGCTCTGCTTAATTGAGATAGGCGAAGATTCATTCGGACGTCACGAATACGTAAGCGAAAGAACGAAGGGAAGCGACCCTGATTTCCAGAACACATACACACTCATGAGGAACCGGTACACACTGCCTAAGGTTCAGGAAGGAACAGTCTGATAATGGCACTTATCTATATTGTAGAAGACGATCCGGCAATACGCGAAATAGAAGAGATGGCACTCAGGAACAGCAACCACACCGTTGAGTCCTATGAGAATGCAGCAGACTTTTTTGCCGGGATCGAACGCAAAGCGCCTGACCTTGTACTGCTGGATGTGATGCTGCCCGGTGAAGACGGCTACAGCATACTCCGTAGGATAAGAAACGATGTCAGGATCAAAGACCTGCCGGTCATAATGATCACTGCCAGGAATACTGAGATGGATCTCATCAAGGGCTTCGACTACGGTGCTGATGACTATGTGATGAAACCGTTCTCTGTAATGGAGCTGCTGTCGAGGATACGAGCACTTCTGAGAAGGACGAAAAACGACGATACTCAGTTCATCACTGCAGGCGATATATGCATTGATCATGAAAAGCATACAGTTACTGCGGCTGGGACAGCGGTCGAACTGACATTCAAGGAATACGAACTTCTCAGATATATGATGATCAACCTGAATATAGTCCTCACGCGGGAAACGCTGATGCAGAATGTGTGGGGGACAGATTTCGAAGGCGAGTCGAGAACGGTAGACATGCACATCAGGACTCTCAGACGCAAGCTGGGCGAAAGCGGCAGATATATAAGGACTGTACGCAATGTCGGATATGTCATAGATGGGACAGAGAGGGAATAGAGTGGAACAGAAGATAAATATCAGATTAACATTCATAGCACTTCTGGTAGTCGTAACTATTACGGCTGCTAATATTTTGGTTTTTTATAATCTGTTCAGGACGCAGATAACCAGCAACCTCAAGATGAATGCCAGACTGCTTATGGAGACGGAGGTTTTCCAGAGAGAGTATGATGCTCTGGGAGAAGATCCGGAAAAACTGAGCAGTTCATCACTGAGCAAACTGAAAACGGGTGATGTGAGGCTAACGTGGATCGCTGAAGACGGCACAGTATTGTTTGACAACGATGCGGGCGCATCGGGTCTGGCAAATCATCTGGACAGACCGGAAATACAGGAAGCCATGACCGAGGGAGAAGGCGAAAGCATCAGATCCTCGCAGACACTCGGAATGGACACGTATTATTACGCGCTTAAGCTTGAGAACGGGACCGTACTCAGAGTATCGACACAGGCGCATGCCATCGCAGGAGTATTCTTCAGATCCATGCCGATCGTAGCGGTCATTGCTCTCCTGATACTCGGCTTATGCATTGTGATCGGCCATGCTCTTTCAAGGCAGATAATACAGCCTATAGAAAAGATGGCAGAAGATATCGACAAGCCGACAAGCGAACCTCCGTATAAAGAGCTTGAGCCTTTTGCAGAGAAGATAAGAACGCAGCACGAGAATCTTCTTGAGGCTGTCAAGACCCGCCAGGATTTTACAGCCAATGTTTCGCATGAGCTCAAGACGCCTCTTACCGCTATCTCGGGATATGCTGAGCTTATAGAAAACGGCCTTGCGGATCCGGAGTCTGAAAAGCATATCGCGCAGCAGATAAGGGCCAATGCAGACAGACTGCAGCAGATCATCAATGACACGATACAGCTGTCCAAACTCGATCATGGCGAGACAGACAGGACAAATGAAGAATTCGACCTTTATAAAACCGCTTCGGAATGCTGCCGCAATCTGACTGTAAGCGCAGAGAAAAGCGATATTATTCTGACCTGTGACGGCAGGCCGGCAGTCATCTGGGGAGATGAGGAACTGATCAAGGAAATGATCGAGAATCTGGTCCAGAACAGCATACGCTACAATAATTCAGGCGGATATGTTAGGGTGAGCGTCAGAAGAGAGGACGGACACGCAGTACTGTCAGTCAGAGACAACGGACTTGGGATCCCGAAAGAAAAGCAGAGCCGCGTGTTCGAAAGGTTCTACAGGGTAGACAAGAGCAGGTCCAGAAACAGCGGTGGAACAGGTCTCGGCCTCGCTATAGTTAAACACATCGCAGAGATCCACAATGCAGATATCGAACTTGACAGCACTCCTGGCATAGGGACAGAGATAAGTGTGCGCTTTCCTGAGATGAGCAGAGACTAGACCAGTATTTGCAAAGGGTTCAGAAATGCGAATCCCGTCATAAGGCTTCCTCCAGATTAAACGCCATTGGCGTAAGGTCGGAAACCGTGATCTCGATGTCAGGACTCCGTCACTACGTGACACCTCACATCAAGTCCGTCGGCGCTGCTTCTCCGATAACAACTCCAGGACTCCGGGTTTGTTCCAGAGTTTTGTAAGCAAATCTTCACAGTAATCTGGTTTAAAAGACGTAATTTTTAAAGTATTAAAAGGTTGTAAGGCATTTGTAAAAGGTCGGGTAATAACCACTGGATACACTTTTGGATACACCGTGTGAGGGACGTCTCTCCTTCCTTGGAATTTCAACGGTTTTAAAACTGCTAATTTGTTCGACTCCCCCCATCAGCTCCAAGATTATCAAAGACTTCCGGAAAACCCCGGAAGTCTTTTGTATTTGCCTTGCTTCAGCGACTTAAGAAATATAACCCATTCGTTTTGAGATTGCTTCTGCCGTGGCAATCACGGCATCTCTGATAAGAGGTATTCTTTCATCAGAGAGTTCGTATATGTCACCGCTGACGCTGACACATGCTACAGCTTCTCCCTTGAAATCGAATATCGGCGCACCGACACAGCGTCTGCCGATAAGGTATTCTTCATCATCTATAGCCCACCCGTCATGGCGGACTTTACGCAGATGACGTTTATAATCGCCTGGATCGGTTATAGTGTTTGGCGTATATTGCTTTAGAGGGCTCTTGTACAGAAGCTCATCCAGTTCACGTCCCGAAAGTGCCGCCAGAAGACACTTCCCGATGGAAGACGTATAGGCAGGCACTCCGATACCTTCTTCATCGCTTTTTCTGAGATTCTTCCGATCCATAAGCTCAATATATATGACTTTGTCTTCGATCACCTTTCCGAGGTGGACAGTCAGCTTATATTCTGAATACAGATCCGCCAGAAATGGCCGGGCTATAGTATGAAGCTCAAGGTTCTCAATGTAGTAGCCGGCAAGCTCTATTATTTTCGGACCAAGAACATAACCTGCGGAGTCCGTTTTCTCTGCGTATTCTCTGTTGCAGAGCGTCTGCATGAGCCTGAAAACCGTTGTCTTACTAAGCGATGTTCTTGATGCCAGCTCGGTGAGACTGACCGGAGATCTTTCTTCGGCAAGTATCTCCATCAGATCCAGGATCCTGTCAACGCTTCTAACATTATCTGCCATAAGTCACCATCCCTTTTTGTTACCGATCCATTTCGGATATATTATCATATCGTTCCGCTGTACGGAACACCCATTTCGCATAATGCAATGAGTGCATTGTTAACCTTACCAGCAAACAGAATAATAATAATGTAAAACGCATTCGGTTTTATTGTTTCAGAAAGGAGACTCGTTATGTTCTGTCCAATAATTGCAACAAGTACAGATGCTGATGTTTTCAAGGCGGTAAAAGAAGTATCATCAGCTGCCAAGGTCAGCGATCTGAAAGCCGTATTTGCATACTGCAGCTGCGACTATGATGTAAGAGCGCTCATATCCGCTATAAGTGATGAGCTTGGTGTTCCGGTATTCGGCAATACATCGTTCACCGGGGTTATCACAGCTGATGGTTTCTTCGGAGGAGATAAGCCGTTTGTCGGAATCATGGCAATTGCTGACCCAGATATGACCATAGGGGTAGCCGCTCTTGAAAAAGACGGATGCAGCGTTGCAAGGGGTAAAGAACTTGCTGTTGCATGCAAGAAGGCTGCAGGTAAGGACTGTGCACCTGACTACTTCTATATGGCCGCATCGCCAGCAGAAGAAGAGTTCTATGTAAGAGGTATCACAGAAGAGATCGGCAGAGTTCCATTCTTTGGCGGCAGCGCTGCAGACAACTCCATAGAAGGCAAATGGGTCCTTTATGCAGATGGAAAGTTCTTTGCAGATGGATGCTTAGCGGCATTCTTCTATGGCGGACCTAAGATATGCAACCTCTTTACAGGAGCCTACAGAGAAACAGATGACTTCGGCATCATCACAAAGATCGACGGAAACCGCAGACTTGTTGAGATCGACGGCATACCTGCTGCAGACAAGTATATGGCATGGAGAGGCCTTGACAGAGAGGCTGTGACAGGGGGAAATCTGCTCGTAACCACTATCACTTCGCCACTTGGAGTCAAGGACAGACTCGGACGTTTGATCGCCATCCGTCATCCGATGAACGGAAATGAGGATGGTTCGTTTGATATCGGCGCAAATCTCGCCGAAAAGACAGTCGTCATCCGCATGGAGGCAAGCGTTGATGAGCTTATCGATTCGACAGGAAACACTCTGAAAGCTCTCATAGAGAAGACACCGGGCAAGCCTCTGGCGTTCCACCTTGTCCACTGCGGAGGGCGCCGTGCAGGCATCGGTGACAGGATCGATGAGGTTGCTGCACAGCTTAAGGAAGCAGCAGGCGGTGTTCCGTTCATTACAGAATTTACTTTCGGCGAGTATGGATTCGAGAAGGATGACTGTAATACGACAGGAGGCCTGATGCTCTCATTCACGGCATTTTATGAATAGATTGCACGACCAGTAAATGATAAGGAGGAAACAGCCATGAAAATGTTGATTGGTGGTAAGGCAGCAGATGCTGCAGACGGCAAGACCATAGACGTAATAAATCCGGCAACGGGCAAGCTGGTGGATACGATCCCGGCAGCTACAGCTGAAGACGTGGCCAAAGCGGTCGCATACGCCAAAGCAGCTCAGAAAGAGTGGGCAAAGATCCCTGTATACGAGCGTGTCGAGATCATGTATAAGTTCATCGAACTCGTTGAAAGAGATAAGGAGGATCTTGCACGTACGCTTTCTGACGAGACAGGTAAGTGCATAACAGAGGCGCGCGCTGAGATAGGCAATATCCCAATCGCCTTTAAGGCTTTTTCTGAAAGAGCAAAGCATTTCTACGGACATACCATTCCTGAGGGAATGGAAGCGGGACAGGATAAAAACATCCTGATAATCAAAAAGGAGCCGTTGGGTGTAGTTGCGGCAATAATTCCGTTCAATTTCCCTTGTGATCTGTTTGACCAGAAGGTGGCACCGGCGCTTCTGACCGGAAATGCATGTATCGTAAAGCCTTCGACTGATAACCCGTTAACTCTCTGTAAGCTTTCGCACCTCATGAATGAGGCAGGAGTCACACCGGGTGCGATCGAGATCGTGACGGGTCGCGGGCCGGTAGTCGGCACAGAGCTCACAAAGAACCCAGATGTACACCTGGTAACTCTTACAGGTTCGACAGCAGTAGGCATCGAGACTGCAGGCTACTGCGCGCAGAATCTCACACATGTAGCTCTTGAGCTCGGCGGAAACGATGCATTTATCGTTATGGATGATGCCGATGTTGATCTTGCTACAGACGAACTGATCTGGGGTCGCATGTACAACACAGGGCAGGTATGTTGCGCTTCAAAGAGATTTCTTGTTCACAGATCGCGCGTAGAGGAATTCACTGCCAAGGCCATTGAGAAAATCAGTAAAATCAACCGTGCTGATCCGGCTACAGACGAAGCAGAGATGGGATGCCTTATCAGTGAAAAGGCGGCCATCAAGGTCGAAGAGCAGGTGAATAAGACAGTTGAACAGGGAGGAAAGATCTTGCTGGGCGGCAAGCGCAACGGAGCTTTCTATGACCCTACTGTCATCGGCGATGTTCCTAAGGATGCAGACGTAGCGATAGATATGGAGATATTCGGACCGGTAGTTCCGATCATAGCGTTTGACAAAGAAGAAGAGGCTGTTGAGATAGCAAATCGCTCTATTTTCGGACTTTGCGGCTGCGTATTCACAAAGGATATGAAGAAAGCCGCGAGAGTTGCAAACGCCCTGGAGTGCGGCGGTGCAGTCATCAACGGAGCCAGCTTCTTCAGGAGCTTCGAGATGCCGTTCGGAGGCTACAAGCATTCGGGCATAGGCACGGAAGGAGTATTCAGCACATTTGATGAAATGACACATACCAAGTCGATCGTACTGAAGAACGTACTCTGAAACACCGCTAATACAGTTGTCATTTGATTCAGATGAAAGCGAGGCAGCAATGTGAATTGCTGCCTCGTTTATACATTCGGGATGAACGGCATTTCGAATGCACGATACCGACTGTTGAAGAAATAGAAACTGAACTGGCAGATTAACAATTAAGGAGATATGGAGGAATTTCGGGGGATGCACTGGGGGTACATCTCCATAGGTGAAGCCCTTATTGCCTAAAATCAAAATCCAGTGTTTTCAACGGGTACAGGCTGTACTTCGAATACGGTATGAAACTCCAGAATCACACCCACGTTTTTCTGCCTTCTAATGGGACGCCATCTATTTTTTTCTACCCTCCGAGATAAAACTGCCATTTTCATGAAAAAGCATCCAACAGATGTGGGATATTTCTCCACGGTTATGGTGGTGCACCAGCAGAATCGATTTAACAGTTCAGAACAACTCTTATCTATTATGGATAGTCTTATACATAGAAAGCAGCAAGTAAATGCTGCGATTCGTACAATTGCTGATGGCATCCTCCTCATATACTATGATCTTGAATAATGCATATTGGTATTGGAGGTGACCGCTATGTTCAATCCGAAATTCAGATTTACTCATGATGAAGTGAGGATCATAGTCCTCGCTCTGGTCGAACTCAAGAACCAGCTTATCTACATTCCCGTTTTACACGCTGGAGGGTTGGGAGATGGAGCCTACCGCTGCATCGGATATGCCGTTCAAAGGTAATACCGTAATTGGGAATCCAGCGAAAGTCCTGCGGAAACGTTTTGATGATGAAGAACTAATCAATCTGCTTCTTTACTTCAAGTGGTGGGATAAGAGCATTGAAGAGAAAAATAGTCTGATTCCGATCTTAACCTGTAGCGATATCCAAAAAGTCAAGGTTGAATTAAAGAAACGGCTGGATCGCTAAATTCCAAGTTATCGAATTGATTACATGGAGGCTGTCGCACAAAAATAGTGTGGCAGCTCCTTTTAGATTATCAGACTTGCGCGTCAAACGGCGGATTTGCGTGGACCATACACAAATCATATCGTAATACCAACATAATATATATTATGAATAGCTTTGCAATGGAGTTATTCTAATTATAACTGTTTTACAAAAAAACGAAATTTAAAAGACAATTCAAAAGGGAGCATGACATGGAATACACATTTCCGGTAACAAGAAACACTAATCCAAAACCAAAGCCGACTGACTGCAAGTCGCTTGGATTCGGAAAATACTTTACCGATCATATGCTGATCATGGACTATGACGAAGGAAAGGGCTGGCACGACGGACGCATCATCCCATACGGACCGATCTGCATGGATCCGGGTTCGACAACTCTGCATTACGGACAGATGATGTTTGAGGGTCTCAAGGCTTACCGAAATCCAGAAGGCGGGCTCAATCTGTTCCGCCCGGATATGAACGCAAAGCGTCTTAACCGCACCAACGAGAGAATGTGCATCCCTCCAATGGATGAGGATCTCTTCCTCGCTGCAGTTAAGGCTATCGTCAAAGTCGATGAGGACTGGACACCGACCGATCCGGGAACATCACTTTATATACGTCCATTTATCATCTCGCCGGAGGTCAGCTTCTCGGTACTGCCTGCCAAGAAGTACTGGTTCATCATCATCCTTTGTGCTGTTGGCGCTTACTATGAGGGCAATGAGAGCAAATTGCACGGCAGCCGTATCCTAGTGGAAGAGGAGTATATCAGAGCTGCTATCGGAGGTACCGGTTTCGCGAAGTGCGCAGGCAACTACGCATGCGGCATGATCGCCTCCTATAAGGCTCATGAGTTCGGCTGTGAGGAAGTCCTCTGGCTGGACGCGAAAGAGCGTCGCTATGTTGAAGAGGTAGGAACTTCAAACGCTTTCTTCAAGATTGGAGATAAGATCGTTACTCCTATGCTTACAGGTTCTATCCTCCCGGGTGTCACTAGAGACAGTGTAATAAAGCTGCTCCGTAAGTGGGGATATGAAGTGGAGGAACGCCGTATCGAGCTCGATGAGATTTTCGAGGCGATTCAGAACGGAACCCTCAAGGAAGCATGGGCAACAGGAACAGCTTGTGTTATTTCGCCTATTGGAGTTCTGAACTACAAGGGCGTTGACCACGTAATCAACAACGAAGTAGTCGGAGATGTAAGCCAGAAGCTTTATGATACGCTTTACGGTATGCAGATCGGTAAACTTCCTGACATTATGGGAGACTGGATCGTAAAGATCTAAGGTGGATCACAGATCAAAACGGGGAACTGACATGAGATTTACCAAAATGCAGGGTTGCGGAAATGACTACATTTACATCAACTGTTTTGAAGAACAGGTAGATGATCCGTCTTCACTCGCTGTCAGACTGTCAGACAGGCACTATGGAATAGGCGGAGATGGGCTTATACTCATCGAGCCGTCAGCTCGCGCTGATGCATATATGCATATGTTCAATCTGGATGGATCGGAAGGAAGCATGTGCGGCAATGGTATCAGATGTGTCGCCAAGTACATATATGATAACGGCATCATTCCTGAAGACAGAAGACATGCGGTCATTGACACGAAAGCCGGTTTGAGAGAGGTCAGCTTTGATGTTGAGGATGGATGCGTCACTTCTGTTACTGTCGACATGGGAAAGCCGAAGCTGGTAAGCGTAGGCCCTGAGTCCTTGAATTTATGCGGCGCAGAACTTATTTTCACAGCAGTCGACATAGGTAATCCTCATGCAGTTTTCTTTTTGGAGGATAATCCTCAGCTTGGAGATACCTTCTGCGATAGCAACGACCTGATTGCCGCCTCATATGAGAGATCACTTTTGCAATTTATCGACATAAAGAAGATTGGAGACATACTTGCCCGGGAAAGATTTCCTGATGGAGTAAACTCCGAATTCATAAGCATCAGCAGCCGAGGAGAAATATTCTTTCGCGTATGGGAAAGAGGTTCAGGAGAGACTCTGGCATGCGGTACAGGCGCTGCTGCCTCGGTATTTGCGGGAATCATGGCGGACAAAATCGATGATGAAGTGCTTGTACATCTCGCGGGCGGAGATCTTCTGATCAGATACGATCGGGCGACAGGTAAATGTTTCATGACCGGCCCGGCTGAAGACGTTTTTACCGGATATATAGGGGTATAGTTTTATCATTTTGTCATTCAAGGATGGGGTTTTCGTAAAGATTGTCTGAAGGAGAGATTCCTTATGATGGCGAATGAAGAGTATCACTTAGAATTAAAAAACTGAACCGGGGGAGAAGTGTTATGGACGCTCAGGAGATAATACGGTATATCGGCAATGCTGAGAAGAAAACGCCTGTCAGGATGTTCGTCAAGGAAAAAGAACCGGTCGATTACGGAAGCGCCAGAGTCTTCGGAGCGGGAGACAAGATCGTTTTCGGTGATTGGAAAGAGCTTTGCGGAATAGTAAAGGCGAATTCTGACAGGATAGAAGATATCGTAATTGAAAATGACTGCAGAAACAGTGCTCTCCATCTGCTCGACACCAAGAATCTCAACGCCAGGATAGAGCCGGGCGCGTTCATACGGGAACAGGTAGAGATCGGAGAGAACGCGGTTATTATGATGGGCGCTGTAATCAATATCGGTGCCGTTATCGGCGACGGGACAATGATAGACATGGGCGCTGTAGTAGGTGGCCGTGCCGAGGTCGGGAGTAACTGCCATATCGGGGCGGGAGCTGTACTGGCAGGAGTAGTGGAGCCGGCATCAGCTATTCCTGTGATTGTGGAAGATGATGTGCTTGTAGGCGCTAATGCAGTTATTATCGAAGGCATACGCATCGGTAAGGGAGCTGTTGTGGCGGCCGGCGCAGTAGTTACGCAGGATGTATCCGCTAATATGGTAGTTGCCGGTTGTCCTGCGAGGATCATCAAGGAAAAGGATGAACAGACGTCAACGAAGACTGCGCTTGAGCAGGACCTCAGAAAGCTGTGAGATAAAGGTGAACCTATGGCAATGAGAGACCACTTGAATGAAGCAGTTTACAGTTTGAGGAGGAGCGCTATCAGGGAGTTTTCCGCGATGGCTGCTGCAAGGAAAGACTGCGTAAGGCTTACTCTCGGAGAGCCTGATTTTGCCACTCCTGAGCCGATCTGCAAGGCAGCGCTTGAATCAGTTTTCTCAGGTGACACACATTACATAGAAAATAACGGATCTCGAGAACTCCTCGGCAGAGTAGCGCAATTCGAGAAGAATAAGAACGGGCTTGGTTATGAGGCTGATGAGATCATACTCACAGCCGGTGCTACTGAAGCCCTTTTTGTCTCACTTCTCGGGATCCTGAACCCGGGGGACGAGGTCATTATACCTATCCCGGCATTTGTACTCTATGAGGAAATAGTCCGCCTCGCTAGAGGAGTTCCGGTGCATATGGACACCTCTTCGGATGGTTTTCAGATAAAAGGGGATAAGCTCGAATCACTGATAACCGACAGGACGAAAGCGGTGATCCTGAATTCACCGAACAATCCAACGGGCTGCGTCTACGGAGAGGAAAGCCTGAGTGCCGTTTATAAAGCGGTGAAAGGCCGGGATATATTTGTTATATGTGACGACGTCTATAAGGCGCTTTGCTATACGGATGATTATCACAGCTTTGCGGAAAACCGCGACCTGAAAGAGCAGATACTGGTCGTTCAGAGCTTTTCCAAACCCTACGCGATGACAGGATGGCGTATGGGCTATCTTATGGCGGATCATTCCGTGAAAGAAAGACTCGAACTCGTGCACCAGTTCGATATAGTATCAACTCCGGCGATGTTCCAGAAGGCATGTATGGCCGCACTGGAGACGGACCCGTCATATATGTTGACTGAATACAAAGCGCGCAGGGACT
Organism: Eubacteriales bacterium; assembly: GCA_024685545.1. GTDB lineage: Bacteria > Bacillota > Clostridia > Eubacteriales > Anaerofustaceae > JAAYHF01. Next base: position 13,703 of record JAIKVR010000088.1, read on the forward strand.
ATCTGATTTCCCGCCTAAGGGATGCTGGCATGGAGCTGACGGTTCCGGAGGGCGCTTTTTATGCTTTTCCGGACATATCCAAGTACAGAATGGATTCGATGACATTCGCACGGCACCTCCTAGATGAGGCAGGAGTCGCGGTGACGCCGGGAGCAGCTTTCGGCTCCGACAGGCATGTGAGGATATCTTACTGCTGCAGCATGAAAGCGATCAGTAAAGGAATGGACAGGCTGGAACAATTCCTGAGCAGCCTGTAGGTACATTTTCCCGCAAGAATCGGTCAATTTCAGGACTACAAAGGTGCAGTGATCTGCTCACCCGAGTAGACAGAAAGAGCAGCGAGGACTCGAGCGGACGATATATTCTGGTGACTATGCAGTAAGTGCTATACAACAGCTAGCGCAATATGTACGAATGAAAACCATTAATTGCGAAACGATCAGGAACGAACTGACGGAGAGTTCAGATGAAATCAGGCGACTGAGGGAAGACATCCACAGCCATCCCGAGCTCGGTAACAACGAATTCAGGACTGCAGACCTGATTGAGAGCTATCTGAACAGTTTGGATATAACAACAAAGAGAGTGCTCGGCACTGCGGTAATCGGTACTTTGCGCGGGCAAGCAGACGGAAGGACGGTTGCACTCAGGGCTGACATGGACGCTTTGCCTCTGACTGAGATCACAGAGGCTGATTTTGCATCCGTTTATAAGGGCAAAATGCACGCCTGCGGTCATGATGTGCATACGGCAGCTTTGCTCGGGACGGCAAGGATACTTTCAGCACACAGGGATGAACTCGAGGGAAATGTAGTTTTCCTGTTCGAGCCTGATGAAGAGGGAAGAGGCGGAGCAGCCAGAATGATAAAAGAAGGTTGCCTTGAAGGCGCAGATGCTGTCTTCGGCGCGCATGTAACGCCTGATCTCCCCTCAGGGAAGATTGGGGTCATGTACGGAAAGTTCTACGCCGCTTCTGATACATTCAGGATCGTCGTAAACGGCAGGGCATCTCACGGAGCTGTACGGGAGAAAGGCATTGACGCGTTGGCGGCAGCCGCTGAAATGGTCACAGCACTTCTCGCACTGCCGGGGCAGATCACAGACGACAAATGCGTTTTGACTGTAGGCAAAATGAACTCGGGAACGGCAGAAAACATAATGCCCGGCTTCGCGGAGCTCGAGGGGATAATTCGGACTCTCGGATCGGAGACCCGAGCCGCGATGGAGGAAGCTTTTCACAGAACTGTCCGTGAAATCGCCGGAAAAACAGGGACAACAGTAGTAATTGAATATAATCACAGCCATCCGGGCATCGTGAACAACGACGAAATGACAGCATTGGCTGAAAAAGCTGCGACCGACCTTTTCGGAGATGAAGGCGTGTGCAGAATCGATGGACCGACGATGACAACGGAGGACTTCGGGTGTTTTCTCAATGAGGCGCCAGGAACTTTCTATCATATAGGAGCGGGGTGCGAAGAACCTCTCCACAGCAGCGCTTTTCTGCCGGATGATGATGTGGCTATAAAACTTGGCGGGATGCATGCGGCTGTAGTTTTGGGATATTTGAAGAATAAATGAAAAGGGGACTGAGCCATGGGGAATTGTGCAGTAGTCGGTATTAACTGGGGGGATGAAGGTAAGGGCCGAATGGTCGACCTTCTGACAAATGAGTATGACATAGTAGTAAGATATCAGGGTGGCGGCAACGCCGGACATACTGTTATCAACGACAAGGGCAAATTTGCTCTCCACCTGTTGCCTTCGGGCGTGTTCAGGGAGAGCGTAGTGAACATCCTGGGCAACGGAATCGCGCTTGACCCTGAGAATCTCTGGAAAGAGATAGAGGAGGTCACATCAAAAGGTGTGAGCATAACCCCGGACAATCTCAAGATCAGCGACAGGGCATCACTTCTGATGCCTTGGCACAGACAGCTGGACGGGCTGGAGGAGTCCCGCCTCGCGGACAAAAAGTACGGGTCGACAAAGCAGGGTATCGCGCCTTTTTACTCTGACAAATATCAGAAGAAGACCATCATGGCGGGCGAGCTTTTCTATCCGGATCAGCTTCGCGCCCATCTGCAGGATCTGATGGAGTGGAAGAACCTCATCCTGACCGGAGTTTATGGGGCAAAGCCATACACCATGGAGATGCTCGAGGACTGGCTCGCGGAGTATTGCAATAAGATCAAACCGTTTGTGTGCGATACCGGTGCCTATCTAAGAGACGCTCAGAAGGAATGCAAGGAGATACTTTTTGAAGCCCAGCTCGGAGCTCTAAGGGATCTAGATTACGGCATCTATCCATATACGACTTCGTCCAATACGCTCGCATCTTTTGCCGGCGTTGGCTCGGGAGCGCCTTACGTCAAAATAGATAGAGTAATAGGTGTAGTAAAGGCGTATTCGACATGTGTAGGCGAGGGACCTTTTGTTTGCGAGATGTTCGGTGAAGAAGGCGACAGACTCAGGGAAGCAGGCGCTGAGTATGGTGCCAAGACAGGCCGTCCGCGCCGCACGGGCCCGATCGATCTGGTGGCGACACGTTACGGCGTGGAGATGCAGGGCGCGACATGCCTTGCGATCACTAAACTCGACGTCCTAAGTTACATGGACAGGATACCTGTCTGCACCCATTACAGGATCGGAAATGAGTTAACTGATGGATTTCCGTTCCCGGCTCTGCTCGACACCGCTGAAGCTGTGATAGAATACGTCGAAGGCTGGAAGTGCGACATTTCCTTAGCGAGAAAATGGGATGACCTCCCGCCTGCAGCGCAAAAATACATAGAGATGATAGAACGATCAACAGGCTGCCCTGTGAAATACATTTCGGTAGGAGCCGAAAGAGACAGGGTCGTCATAAGATAAGCAAAGAAATGATACTGGCATCATTGTTATTATATATGCACTGATACTAGACATACAGTATAGTCAACATGTAGATTCCGAACCCGGAAACTTATCATTATCATATTTACACTGGCCTTAGAAAAGACTATTTGCCATCGATAGCAATTACCGAAAAAGGAGAAACCATAAATGACCGACAGATATGAATCCCCACTGGCATCGCGCTACGCTTCCGACTACATGCTCGGACTGTTTTCCGCTGACATGAGATACCGGACATGGAGAAAGCTCTGGGTCTCTCTGGCACGAGCCGAGATGAAACTGGGGCTGCCGATCACGGAAGAGCAGGTCGCAGATCTGGAAGCTCATACAAATGACATAGACTACATGTGCGTTCGACAAAGAGAAAAAGAAGTGCGGCACGATGTAATGGCACACGTGTATGCATACGGTAAAGTTGCTTCGTCGGCAGCAGGCATAATACATCTGGGCGCTACGAGCTGCTATGTCACCGACAATGCTGATCTCGTTATCTACAGAGACGCCCTTAGGTACATTCGAAAGGAGCTGGTCAAGGTCATAGCGAATCTGGCAAAATTTGCGGATAAGTACAAGTCAGTGCCGACACTCGGATACACGCACTACCAGCCGGCACAGCTCGTAACAGTCGGAAAGCGCGCGACACTGTGGATGCAGGATTTTGTATCTGACCTCGATGAGATCGATTTTGCCATCGGCTGTCTCAAGTTCCTCGGATGCAGAGGCACTACAGGAACAGAAGCGAGTTTTATGGATCTCTTCGACGGGGACGAGGATAAGATCGATGAGATGAACCGCATGATCGCGTTGGATTTCGGTTTTGATGAATGCTTTGATGTATGCGGTCAGACCTATCCGCGCAAAACCGACAGCCGCATCCTTAACGCTCTGTCATCGGTCGCGCAGAGCTGTTACCGCATGGCGAACGACATACGCCTGCTGCAGCACGACCGCCAGATCGAAGAGCCTTTTGGCAAAAACCAGATCGGTTCTTCTGCAATGGCCTACAAGCGCAATCCGATGAGGTGCGAGAGGATCTGCTCGCTCGCGAGATATCTGATGGCAGATGCGATGAACGCCCCGATGACGGCTTCTGCTCAGTGGATGGAGCGTACTCTCGACGATTCCGCAAACAGACGGATATCCATGCCGGAGGGGTTCCTATGCGCGGACGCGATAATTAGACTCGCGCAGAACGTCACGGACGGGATTCGCGTGAATGAGAAGATCATAGAAAAGGCGGTCACCGAGTACCTGCCGTTCATGGCAACCGAGAACCTTATGATGGAGGCGGTCAGAAAGGGCGGCAATCGTCAGGAGATACACGAGATTATAAGAAAGTGCTCGATGAAGGCTGCTGATCGCATGAAAAACGGAGAGGAATGCGATATTCTTAACAGGCTTGCGGCAGAAGACCAACTGGGACTGGCAGAAGATGAGCTTCGTGAAGTACTGTCGCCGAAGCGTTATATCGGAAGGTGCCCTGAGCAGGTGGATACATATTTGAATAAGATAAAGCCGCTGATCGAAGAGGTATCAGGAGAGTCCGCGGTAATTGACTTATAGCTGAAATGAGGCAGAGATATCTGAGGCGATATAAGCTGCTGTGGCAGAGGGCGATCAATGCTGATAAGGGATTTTGAACATAGGGTGCATTGGGAGGAGATAT
>JAIKVR010000018.1 GCA_024685545.1 Eubacteriales bacterium
ATCATATTCCGGATTGTCGTCATTCACGACGGCAGTCGTTGCAACAGCAGTCTGCTCCCCCGCAGAAAAGGCTTTCGCGAGGAAGGCGTCGCCGCTGGTGCCGTTGAGCCAGGCTCTCAAGTCACAATCCTTCCATGTGACGGATACAGTTCTGCCGTGATACTGTTTTATATCCAGAATCTGATCGGCAAGCAGGAACAGTCTGCTGTCCTCTTTCGCCAGGACACGCCATTTAACGGGGTCGACGTTGAATCCGCCGTTCCCGTTGCTGCTCTGCGGATAATTGCCGAACCAGACAGAACTTGCCTGCGCTCCTGAGATGTCATTGGCATTGCCGTCAACGACAAGCTGCATCGCAGGCCTGCCGTCATCCGCAGCATGCACATCGATCGCCGGCATAAGTGCAGCCAGGACCAACAACACAGAGATAGCAAGTTTCAAGAATCTCTTAAACAAAGAAAACCTCCTGTTGCCTTCCCGGAAGGAGGCTTGACGTTTTCCGCATACCTTCCACCGAGGGCCGTTGTCTCCCTCAGAGGTGTCATCTTCTGAGGATATGGTTCACATTCTTACCTTAAAGTTTAGCACTAAAAACATCTGTTTTTCATGATTTTAAGCATTTTCTGCACCTGTTTTATTAAGGACTCTATAACGCCATTGCGTTGATCAATATAGTCATTTTTGCTTTTGTGACTTTATTGATTTGACTTTTGACAGTGTTCATGATAAGATGCAACTGTGTCATATTGAAGCCAAATGACTATGTTTAACTCTGAAAAGAGGATAATGAATGAGAACACTGAACTACAAAACCGAATATCAGAAACTGCTGTTCCCTGAGATCGTTTCATACCTGGCTCAGATCCATGAGCAGAAAGTTCAGCAGAATCTTTTCATAGAAGCGCAGAAGGACGCCCTGTCCGAACTGCTGGAGATCGCGAAGATCCAGAGCACCGAGGCTTCCAACCGTATTGAAGGCATCATCACCACCGATGACCGGCTGAAAAAGATCGTGATGAACAAAACGACCCCAAAGGGGCGGAGCGAGCGCGAGATTGCCGGTTATCGTGATGTGCTGAACATGATCCACGAAAACTATGACTATATTCCCGTCAGGCCGGGCATGATCCTGCAGCTGCACCGGGATCTGTATAAATTCAGCAATTCGGCTATCGGCGGCAGCTTCAAGAACTCCGATAACATCATAGCCGAAGAGCTGCCGGATGGGACCGAGAGAGTCAGGTTCCAGCCGGTCCCGGCATGGGAGACCACGGAAGCCATGCATATTCTCTGTAATGCTTTTGAGGATGCCATATCTGATCCGGAGATGGATCCCCTGCTCCTGATGCCCATGTTTATCCTGGATTTCCTCTGCATCCATCCCTTCAACGACGGAAACGGCCGGATGAGCCGTCTTCTGACGCTGCTGCTCCTGTATCGGTCCGGGTATTATGTCGGAAAATATATCAGCCTTGAGCGGCTGATTGCGGACAGCAAAGAAACCTATTACGAGGTCCTGCAGGACAGCTCGACCGGCTGGCATGAATGCACAAACGATTACCTCCCCTTTGTCCGTTATATGCTCGGCATCGTGATCGCAGCCTACCGGGAATTCGTTTCCAGGGTGGATGTCCTGATCACAAGGGGCCTCTCAAAACCGGAACGGGTGAGGGAGATCATCCGCAGCACAACGGGGAAAATCACAAAAACGCAGATCATGAAACAATGCCCGGATATCAGCCAGAAAACGGTGGAACGGGCATTGAGAAAACTGATGGACAACGGCGAGATCATCAAGATCGGCGGAGGCCGTTATACCTCCTACACATGGAACTGGGAGTGTTCAAGGAAACGTTGACCTCAGTATTGTCTACAATACATTGACAAAGGACATCCCCGATCTTTTAATGATTCTGAACACAGTCTTCAATGGGATCTGAACGCTTATCACCTTCCCCTCCAGACCTGAACGGATTGATCAGGGACTACAGGCCAGACAATAGAGATATATCAGATACTCAAAAGGACCACGAACAGGATGAAAGATATCTCCCAATTACCATGGGACGTCGACGATACTTGAAGTAAAAGCCGGAGACGGCAATGCTAAAAGCTCCAAAACGGTCATGGCACATCCCGAGCATTACGGCAAAACGCAACTGATACGGATCAAGGATTCCAACGTCGGTGTATCTGACGGCATTCTGACGCTCCCTCATATATGGCGCACCTTCTCTTTGAGTGGAAGGCCACATTGTCAGCGGAATAATAAAGAGACTGCATGTTTTAACATGTATCTCGAAATCAGGATAGGTTTCAGCTTCTAATTACAGAAAATACGGCAAAATTTAAATTAGAAAGTCCAATGCATAATCTAAGCTCAATCTGCTGCACTTACAGTGTCAGCAGATCAAACTCAGTGGTATACTGATATCATCCCGAAAGACGATGGATTATTAGGCCGGAAAAGGACAATCGATAATGAACAGATACATGAAAAAGACCATAGCATTCATCTGCATCCTCGCGATGCTGGCATCCTTTGCATCCTGCGGCGGTTCGGGAAGCATTCGGAACAGATACCTGGGTTCGCACCTCATCGTGCTGAACGGAAATACGGCAACCATAGACGGGAAAATGATCGAAACGTCCGACTACACCTGGCATGCCGATCCTTCAACTGTCCATGCGGATGTGAAAAACGCCCCGGCAGAGTACTACACCGGAACGAAGCTTCAGACGAACGCAGCCGCCTATATCGACCACGAGCTATTCTACTTCCCTGCTCTGGATCAAAGCGGCTTTAAGCAGGTGAAATACGACGGGGAAATGGAATACGCGTATTACTATACCGACGGGGTGAACGACGGATACATCTTCGCGACCCTTCCGGTCCTCGGAGAGAGCTTCCCCTCCCATATGATGCATACGGAGGCAGAGGCTGCCGA
>JAIKVR010000023.1 GCA_024685545.1 Eubacteriales bacterium
GATAATTTGGAATAACGAAGGATGACTGGAAATGAAAAAAACTGTTGCGATTGTACTTGTTTGCCTTTTGTTGATCGGAGTTTTCTCTTCATGCGGCGAGAAACAACACGATTCCATTATGTACTGGAAAGATGACTCACCTGCTATGATGTCGATCATCTCGTTTGTATCGTCCGTAACAGATGAAAAATCAAAGGATTATGTTCCCGAAGATAGACGTATAGCTGTTTTCGATATGGACGGTACGCTTTACGGAGAGTTGTTCCCAACTTACTTTGACGAATCCTTATTGCTATATCGCTTGCTTCACGATGAAAGCTATCAAGCGTCCGATAATGATCTGGCATGGGCAATAGAAGCTGAAGAAGCACTACTTAGTGGCAAGCAGGAGCCTGATTCACCGCGTTCCGGTGCTCAGATGGCTGCGGAAGCCTTCAGCGGATTTACCGTTGAACAATACAGAGCGTACGTACGCGAGTTTATGCAGATGCCTGTCGCGGGATTTGATAATATGACGTACGGTGAGGGCTTTTATCTTCCGATGATCGAGCTCGTGAAATATCTTTCTGAACACGGGTTCACAGTATTCATAAGCAGCGGTGCCGAGCGTTCGCTCTTAAGAGAATTGATCGGGGACACACTCGGTGAATGGATCCCTTCGTACCGTGTGATAGGAAGCACATATTCTTTGGAAGCGTCCGGTCAGGGGGATATTGAAGGTCGCAAATACACTTATAAGCCTGAAGACACAGTGCTTTTGGAGGGCAACCTCGTCAGTAAAAACCTGAAGATGAACAAAGTCGTTACGATTATTGATGAAATAGGAGTTTCTCCTATACTTGTATTTGGAAACAGTTCCGGAGACTTGTCTATGGCCGAGTACGCTGTCCAGCACGGGGGAAAGGCATATATGCTCCTCTGTGATGACACTGTACGCGATTACGGAATTCTTGAAACAGCAGACGCGTTCGCCGAAAAGTGCCGCAAGCTTGGCTTTGAGACAATTTCGATGCGTGACGAATTTGAAACGATATATAAGAAAGACGCCGTGAAAACAAAACTTGACGGGAAATGACCGTAATGGATGCATTGAACAGAAACCGAGAATTCAAATGAAGCGAAATGAATGTGTTAAGGCAATATGTATGATTATGATTCTTTCGGTTGTCTGCCTTTGCTCCAGTTGCGGAAAAGACGCGGAAAAACGAGATCGTTAGATAATCATCGAAGAGATGGTTGTCGATTACGGCAGTTCCGGTGAAGAGGCAAACAAGCGCTATCATAATACTGTTAATCCACAACGATGAGTTCTATTCTGTTTGGATATCGCAAAATCAACGCTTATGAGGGAAAACAAGACTGGGATTTGAGAGTTAAATTATCCAATGTTAATAAGTGCACCCCCGAAGGTATTCTTCGGGGGTGTTTTTTATGTATTAGTGTATCACAGGATGGCCTTGCCTTCCGCCACGAGTTTGTCGTAGTTTTTGCGTGAGACCTCGTAAAGCTTCTTGCGGAAACGCTCATCGCGGCCGCCGTAGTAGCCCCTGTTGTCGTAGCCAAACTCATCCATGAATTTTGCTACGGCTTTGTCAACCTCCTCGTCGGTCGCATTTGGAGCAATATCAACGGAGTGAGTGAATATGAAATCTCCGGGGTACATTTTTTTCAGTTTAGGCTTGTCGTTAAGAGGCTGTCCGCCCCAAGAGTTGAAACCTTCCTCAATGAAAAATGGCACGAAATTCTCAACAAAACCGCAGCAGTGCAGATCAGCGTACATACCCAGAGTGTGAGCACAGTCAATTGCTTCCTTCACATAGGGTACGAGCATCTCTTTTGCGGTCTCCTTGCTGAAGAATTCAGCTTTCTGGCTGCCCCAGTCATCGTTGAAGTTCACGCAGTCCACATTGAAATACTTCTTGCAAAGGGTGTAGTATTTCTTGCGGTAATCGGTGATGGCACGGAAGAAGCGATGCACGTCCTCTTTCTGCTCATCGTCGATGAGTGCCACGGCAGCGTTCTCAAAGTCCATCACTGCTATGAGCCGCTCGAACAGGCAGCTGCCGAATGTTATACCGTGCAGCAGTGTGGGGTCGGAAAGAGCATCCTTCTGACGATCAACGCTTCCGGCCCAGTCCCACGTGTCTGGATCGGGAACGGTGACGCAACTCTCCCATTCGGCAATATCGGTCACCTTCGGATTGCCGGGTCTGACCATGGCGCCGCCGGCTGTTTCCACAAAGATCCACTCCACGCCGTAGCCGTCAATACCGCCCGAAGGGCTGCGCGCGATGTTTTCGGGATCGCAGTCGACCTTGATCGTGGCCATCTCACTGGGAGTGGGGATCCACATGGGTGTTTTCCCCTCGTAGAGCCTTATCATGTTCTCTCTGGGCGTGATGGGGTAATTGTATCTCGCGAGTCTGCCAAAACCCGAAAACTGTCCCACGACTTCAAGTTCGTCAGGTGTAAATTTCTCTAATGACATAGATAATTCTCCTTGTTTAGTCCAAAATGACAGATGCTTATAAAATTCATTTATATTCTATAATATTTCATATATCTGTTCAATATACGGACAAGAATGAATTTCTCTGCCCCAATCAAAACACTGCCGGTATTCCTCCGCATCCCACGCCTTGAATACAATGGGTTTAAAGCACATATGCAGCGGATCTTCACTCCATAAAGTGTTTTAGCAGATATCGGGGATAACGATTCTTGTTTGCAGAAACCGATCGGAAAAGGAAAATCCATCTCATTTTCCCGAATATTATAAAAGTGCCTGAAAGTCTTCGATGAGACAATGAAATTCCGCAGGCATTAATCTGCACAATTCTGAAATGTTCACCTGTACGCAAGCTTAAATTACATGAAAATAATCACAGGAGATCTTCTCTATATGAGAGGACCTCCTGTTTTATTCTCATATCCGCAAAGTGATATTGTATTTAGGCCACTATCAATTTGTTGCTGTATCCGGTCTTTCTGTCACAGGACGCACCCACTTCCCGCTCTTATAATACAACGCATAACACAGGAAAGATGTCATATTGTGCGCTATCATTCCCGTCCACGCCCCGACCAGTCCGAAATCGAACACCTGGGTCAGGATATACGTTCCAAGGATCCTCATGGTCCACATGGCTGCAATATTGACGTACAGCGAAAACTTAGTGTTCCCTGCTCCCTGAAGCATGCCTTCCAGCACATTAGTCACCCCGTAGAACGGCTCCGAACACGCGACCATCTTGAGGACCGTACTGCAGAGGGCTATGACTTCCGGATCCTTATTGAAAATACGGACCAGGTTTGGAGCAAACATAAACAGGAGACTGCCTGTCACTATCATCATCAGTACCTCGCATAAGAGAGTGACTCTTGCCATCCTATGAAGGCTCTCGTTGTCCTTCGCTCCTATGAAGTTACCTGTAAGTGTCGCTGCCGCGGTCATCATTCCGAAGCCGGGAATATAAAATGCCGATTCAACAGTGTTTCCTATCGTATGTGCCGCTGTCGCTGTAGCACCGAGGGAGTTTATCATCGATGCGAATACCACAAATCCGAGAGATGATCCAAACCTCTGGAACATGTATGGTATCGCTATTCTGAGACAGGGCTTCATGATATCCATATCGATTTTAAAAGGAAGCCCTTTAGGCGATATCTCCTTATGTCTGAACACGCTGATCACCATAGCCAGCCCGCCGTAAATGAATGAAATGACGCTCGCTACCGCAGCTCCGATGACTCCCATTCCCGCACCGGGCATAGTGAACTCAAGACCCAGAAGGGATATTGTTCTTGTGGGATTGATGAGCAGATAGTTCATGACAAGATTGATCACGTTCACCCCGATTCCTATGCGCATCGGCGTCTTGGTATCTCCTGAAGCTCTAAGCACCGTCCCAAGGATCATATTGGCACTTCTCGGAAGCATTGCGAGATATGTGATAAAGAAGTATCTGGAAGCAAGGTCTCTTATGCTGGGATCAACATTCATCCATTTGGGAACATATTTGCTGACTCCCACAGTCAGCACCGTGAAGAGGGTCCCCAGAACGATGACCGTGATGATTGCCTGCATCACGGCTCTCTTGGCTCTTTCTTCATCCCCTCTGCCTCTTGCCTGGGATATATATGCAAGGAATCCCACTCCGAATGCGGATATGCTGCTGACGAACAGCCAGCTTACCGTCGATGTGGACCCTACCGCCGCCATTGCTTCTGTCCCCAGATTGCCCACCATTGCAGTGTCTATATACTGAATCGCTGTCCCAAGGATCTGCTCCAGCATGGTCGGCCATGCCAGAGTAAATATCACGGGAAGATAAGAAAAATCAAAATAGCCTTTATTTCGTTTCTGCATAAGTCAATAATCCTCCGCTTTCGAACTGTCTGTTCCTGTACTTTTAATCGATAGTAAGGAACTTTTTCATTTTAGCACATTCGTTCATAAGAAAAAAATCTTCTTTCTAACTAACTATATCAATAGCATAGGTAAGCTTTTATACTTAAGATAAAGAGGGAATGGAGGATAGTAATTCTTAATTAATTCTCCCTATTTTGTGAGGATCACTGAATTAAAGGTTCTCTATTATCTATACTCATTTTTACAGAATTTTACCGGCTTATTTCGGAAAGGTGGTGCACTGTTGAATAAAATCATTATTGTCGGCGGAGTCGCCGGCGGAGCAACTGCAGCGGCAAGAATAAGAAGACTGGATGAATCAGCACAGATAATCGTATTTGAGAAAAGCGAGAATATTTCCTACGCGAATTGCGGTATCCCCTATTATATCGGCGGTGTAATCGAAGGGAAGGGGAACCTGGTCCTCCGCACTCCTGAAAGTTTCAGGGAAAGATACCGCATAGATGTCCGGGTTAAGAATGAAGTCATCAAGATAGACCCCGACAGCAAAACCGTCATGGTCCGTGATCTGGGAACCGGAAGGGAGTATTCGGAAAGCTATGATAAGCTTCTGCTTTCACCCGGTGCGAAGCCGGCCAGACCGGAGCTTCCGGGATCGGATTCTTCCAGGATCCATACGGTAAGAACTGTCGATGACGCCATGAAGATCCGTGAGATCATCACAGAGAAGGCTATGAAGAGCGCCGCAGTCATCGGCGGCGGATTCATAGGACTGGAGGTTGCCGAGAATCTGGCAAAGGCGGGGATCGATACAACGATCGTCATTCGTTCGAACCAGCTGTTCCCTGCCATGGACGAAGACATGGCGCATCTGATCCATACGATTTTCAGGACGAACGGCGTGAAGCTCTTATTCCGCAAGGATACAAAGGCTTTCGATGAAACGGAAAACGGCATCAGGCTCGTATTCGGGGAAAATGACTCTCTCCTCGCGGATATGGTCATACTTGCTGTCGGCGTGTCTCCTGACACCTATCTTGCAAAAGATGCAGGACTTAAACTGGGCACTAGCGGAGGTATCGAGGTAGACGAACACATGCTGACGTCAATCCCTGACATTTACGCGGTCGGCGATGCCGTAGAGATAAAGCACCAGGTGACTGGGCAGAAAACACTGATATCGCTTGCCGGGCCGGCGAACAAAGAGGCGAGAGTCGCTGCGGACAATATATGCGGTATAGCGAGCAGGTATATCGGCTCGACGGCGTCTTCTGTGATCCGGCTTTTCGACAGGACCGCTGCCATGACAGGTATCAACGAAAAAACAGCCAAAGCATCTGGGATCGATTATGAAAAACTGGTGCTGAGTCCTGCAGACCACGCCACATATTATCCAGGCGCAAAGAACATGACAATGAAAGTGATGTACGAAAAGGAAACACTGCGCATACTCGGCTCTCAGATCGTCGGTTTTGAAGGCGTTGACAAAAGGATCGATGTAATTGCGACAGCCATGCAGGCAGGGATGACGATTACTGATCTGGCGGAACTTGACCTAGCCTATGCCCCTCCTTATTCATCAGCGAAAGACCCTGTCAATATGGCTGGATTCATGGCCGAAAACATCGAAAACGGTATGGTAAGTCAGTTCCACTGGGAAGATCTCCCTTCACTGCAGTCTGACAGAAACGTTTTCCTGCTGGACACCAGGACTCCCGCAGAATACAGCAGGGGCCATGCAGCCTCATTCGTCAACATACCAGTAGACGAGCTGCGAGACCGGCTGGATGAGATTCCTCGGGACAAACCTGTCTACGTTATGTGCCAGAGCGGAGTAAGAAGCTATCTCGCATGCAGGATACTGGCTCAGAACGGCTACAGATGCTATAATTTATCCGGTGGATACAGCTTCTATAAAGCCGCGGTCCTGGATGAACAGACCGCTGTGCAAAAATCTGAATAAATACAGCAAATTGGAATATAAACACGCAGTATCTTAATATGACGGACAGGTTATGTGATCAGCAGCCCGTCCGTTTTTCATATCCGATTCAATCAACAGGCTTCTTTTCCACGGCTGTTCTTATATTTCCACAGTTTATTTTTAAAAATTGTAATATCCCTGCTGTGTGCTATAATAATTGGGGAATACCATGTATAAAAAGCGTATAATGAGCGTTCTGATCCCTGCGGCGGGTATCTCCCGGCGCATGGAAGGCCTGGGAAGCAAGCCGTACATCACCTTATTCGGCAGAAGCGTGCTTTATTATGTATTAAGAGCATTCGCCGCCTCACCTTACACCGGTGAGATCATAGCCGCTGTAAGGGCGGGTGAGGAGGATCTGGCCTGCAGAGCAGCTGCAGACGCATGCCCAGAAATCCCATTCAAAACGGTCATCGGAGGAACGACCCGCCAAGAAAGTGTATACTCCGCCATAACAGTCAGCGATGACTCATTCCCTCTGATCGCAGTACATGACGCAGCGAGGCCCTGCATAACCGCAGAACTTATCAACAAGGTCGCGGAAGCCGCGCTGACGGCCGGTGCTGCAACTGCTGCTACTCCCATGACGGACACCGTCGGGGTGATAGAAACCTCAAAGGAAGGCGCTGTCATTTCCGGCTATGAAGACAGAGAGAAGCTGGTGCGAATTGCCACCCCGCAGATATTCAACCGTGGAATCCTTATTGCAGCACATGAGTCAGCCAGAGCAAATGCCCTCTCTTTTACTGACGACACCTCTCTTGTCGGATCGGTCGGGACAAAGACCATGGCAGTAATAAGCAATGAGAACAATATCAAAATAACCGTTCCCGCCGACTTGGCAACAGCATCGGCGGCACTCTCTGAAATGATGAATATAAATGAAAAGGATGCATCCTGAAATGAACACGAACACCTCGCTGCAGATCTTTTACAAAATGATGAAGGCACGGCTCCTTGAAGAAGTCGCGGTCAAACTGAAGGAAAGAGGGCTCATCGCCGATGAGCTGCGCCTAAGCTTCGGTCAGGAGGCTGTCGCAGCCGCGGTATGCGCTCTGTCACTGAACGATGTGATCTTCGTCCCCCGTCGCAATATTTCCTCATTGATCGCCGCCAATGTACCGTCCATATCCATCCTG
The DNA here is from genome assembly GCA_024685545.1 of Eubacteriales bacterium. Taxonomy (GTDB): domain Bacteria; phylum Bacillota; class Clostridia; order Eubacteriales; family Anaerofustaceae; genus JAAYHF01. Next base: position 7,496 of record JAIKVR010000023.1, read on the forward strand.
TCGGAGCTGTGCGGACTTAAGGAAGGCATGTGCGGAGGCAAAGGAGGGTTGGACTGCGCCGCCTGGAGCGATACCAACGTCTTCGGTCCAATGGCTTCTCCCGATTCCTCGCTGATGAGAGCCTGCGGAACGGCGCTCTCTTTCTCGTTGCAGGGACTGCCCTACTGTGTACTTTGCATCGTGGGAGATTCCGCCGCTGCCAGAGGTGATCTTTACACAGCGTTGAATTACGCTGCCCTAAATAATCTGCGCATTGTATTCTATGTGGAAAACAACGGCTATGCCGGGCGCAGCCGCACAAGAGACACCATCAACGTATCAGAGATATCCCGCAGAACAAACGGATTTGAGATACCTGGATTTACCGTTGACGGGAACGATACAAATGCTGTTTACGAGGCTGTGGATCAGGCTATATCATTCAGCCGTCAGAACAGAAAACCTGCCCTGATCGAGGCTATGACTTACCGCCTTGCAGGCGAAACATACGAGGAGATACAGAGCTACCGCAGTGAAGAAGAGGTCAACATGCATGCCGCTATAGACCCGATCGAGATACATACAAAGTATATGACTGAAGCCGGTATAGGCCAGATCAGCGATTTTTTATCCATGCGCGAAGCCATTCAGGAGGAGATCGATGCCGCAGTGGATAATGTGCTTGCGCTGATCAGAGAAAGGATCGGAGGTGGTGAAGAGTGAAAGAATTGACGTATTTCAAAGCAGCGGTCGAGGCAATCAGCCGCGCACTAGGTGACAACGATAAAATAGTAGTACTCGGCAAAGGTATGACCGCAGGCGGCAAAGACGGCCTATTCAACGAGATTTTCCTCAAATACGGGAGAAGCCGTGTACTGGACGGGACCGCGGACGACAAATCTAACATTCGCATCGCTCTCGGTCTGGCCGCTACCGGAGCACTTCCTTTGGTGGTAGTAGACGGTGAGAACCTATACAGCTGCATCGAAGCCATTGCAGTCGACGCTTGCTGCGCACAGACGGCATTCAACGGACAGTATTCCTCATCGATAGTTATCTGGTCCGATTACGGCTACGCCGACGGAGACACCCCGGCTGAGATTTTCCTTTCAGAAGGATTCTTTGCGTCACTGCCGAACCTAACGGTCTATTGCCCTTCCTGCCCGGAAGATGCCTGTTCGATGATGGCCACGGCATTGCGTTTCCCATACAACGGACCTACGCTGGTCCTTACTGACAGGTCCATGAGGGAGACCTCCGCCAAGGTGACCGAAGAAGACGCCGCGCCTGTAAGACCACAGGCCGGATCCCAGGTGATAAAAGAAGGCGGTGACGTTACCCTAGTTTCCTATGGAGCCATGATGCAGGCATCGATGGAAGCCGCCTACCGCGCTTCCCAAGCAGGCTGTGAGTGCGAACTAATCGACTTAAGATGTCTGAACCCAATAGATACCGCACCGGTGATCGCTTCTGTCAAGAAGACAGGCAAACTGGCCGTAGCTCAGGCAGGCTGGCCCAGAGGCGGTGTGGGAGATATACTGATCTCCGCTGTCATGAGCTCGGACGCCTTTGACTACATGGAAAAACCTGTGAAGATCGTTTCCCCGCCCAACAAGGTGATTCCCTACGGGGATTTCGCTGAAAAGACCGTGCTTCCGGGCTGGGAGGAAGTGTATCTCGCCATTATTTCATTGATATAGGTGATTAATATGAATGATGATTTTGACGGTAGAGTAAAAGCTGCCCCGGCGGTCAGACGGATCGCCAGAGAAAACGGCGTAGACCTGAGGGAGGTCATCCCAGGAGGAGAGGACGGCCGCATAACTGTTGTTGACATCGAATCATACATCGCTGCCAAGAAGAGCGTACAGGAAGCCCTGGCTGCTATGGACAGGGAGGAATTCGGAGAGAATGCCTCCGCCGAACCCGCACCGATCGAACCCATAAAGGCACAGGCAGAGATCGGATCATACGCAGTCGAGCCGGCACAGCAGGAAGATGTTCCTGCGGGAGTGCAGCAGGATAACGCCGATGAATTTACAATGGGAGTGTATGTGCCCTCCTCAACAGTAAATGATACGGAGGACTTTCTTATCAGCAAAGATGATCTGACATCCGCACCGGAAGAACCTGTGTACACCGGTGCGTACAGCGCGGTAGGCATCAGCGTTCCTTCTGCAGAGTCCGATGAAGTCGAGACGGTATCCGAAGGATCTGAGGAAGACGGGATACTTCCCGCCCCCGATACTGCAGCTTCTTCCGTTGAAACAGTATCGGCTGGATCCTTAAACGATGACGCCGGAGATGCTCAGGCTGGTTCATCTCCTACAGGCGAAGAACCGGTCACTGAAGAAGTTCCGGAAGAAGAGGAATCTGTCAACGAAGACGAGCTCAGGAATGCACGCAAGATAATGCGTCTGCGTCCCGCAAAGCCTGAGATGCCCAACGAAGATGACTTTGAAGATATCGCACAGGACGCCTTATCCAAGGACCAAAGCGACCTTCTTTCTTCTCTGTATGACGGTTACATAGCTGAAAAACCCGATGAGGACAAAGAAGATAATTACGAAGATATTATAGACGAGGACAGCGAGGATACCATTAAGACCGTTCCCCAGGCGCGCGAAGATACCGCTGAAGACGATGATGCGATATACGAAGAGGTCACCAGTGTAGGCCAGGAAAACGTTGGACGCATCGCCTTCTCAGTGGAAAAGCGCTTCTTTGACGCGCTGGTGGATATTTCCGCCGGTGCTCTCGCGAACGGTTATAGGCGCTGTCTGGCAAAGGCCCTGGCGCTCGCATTCCGAAATTCCGGAGATTATCCGGAAAACCTGGATGTCGTCTCTCCCACAGCTGATGGTTTTGAGAAGCTGACCTATGTTTCAGCCGCCAGCACCCCTTTAAACCAGATCCTGCGCGATCCTTCCGAGGAACATCCCGATGTGCTCGCCGAGCTATGGGACATGAGAGATTTCGGTGTTGACGGGATGGATTTCTTTGCCCCGAGCAAAATGCGTTTTTTTATCAATTCAAATGATAAATTGATGAACGTAAATATCGTATTCGATTTAAGAGCGATAAGCGTATTTGATGCGTTAAACGTCTCGGGACACTTCAAGGACATCCTCAGTGATCCGCTGAGCGAAGCCAGACGATTCATCATGTGAGGAGGCTTAGGAAATGAGAAGACTCAAACTGAAATCACCGGTCAGATTTTTCGGGATCATTGCAGTACTGGTCATATTCATCTTTCTGTGCACGCTTCTGCTGAAGGGTATTGCCAAAGATGAAGTGATCTCTGAAATAGAAAAGGTGGAAAAAGGCAAGGTCACCGTCACTTCCGTCGATATCAAGGCACATTACAACAATATGGATGTGGCAAGCGGAGATACTGTGCTGCAGGGCAGCAAGATCTCTTTCAGTGCGGTGTACAATTATAAAGTCAAGAATTCAACCGAAGCCAAGACCTGGGAAGTCACAAAAGGACTGACCATCAGCGACGATACGACAGCAGATATCTCCGCTGGCAAAGTCACTATAGGCGATGGCTTCGTAATCATCGGACTGGGGAAAGAGGAAACATTTATCGTTACACTAAAGGTAGCTTATCTCAAGACCGTCAAAGAATTCACATTCACAATACCGGGAAGTGAGGCTGCGCCTGAAAGCTGATTTCAAGATTGCGAAAGGCAGACTGTCCTGCCGTTTAATAGTCATGTTTGGAATCATTGAATAGTGGTCTCATATATATCCATACACAGATTCATAGCGACAGCCGTACATGACAGCCATATACGGCTGTCGTTTTATTCCTGCAGCAGTCGGCAACGCTGCCACCTAACAGCAATAACAGTAACGTTGTTTGTTATCTTATTTTGTCATGAAGAAACTATAGCACCTCTGTCTTTTCAGCTCAGTGTCAAGGATGCGGTTCTCAAAGGGTCCGCCTCCATGGGAAACATGGGTATCAGAGCTACACGGAGCTGTCATGAGAGGACGGCAGGTTGCATCGAATGGACCCGCCTTGAGAGCTTCTTTTTCGATCCATCCGACATTGTCGATAAGTACATGCCGAACCCTTTCATTTGACTTTTACACTCATTTTCTTCGCACCTGGATACGGCGCGATAATAGTCATTTTTTTCAGACACTTCCGAAAACAGGCTTCGGATCATCGATACCGCAACTGCGTTGACCTCATCGCGGCATCCGTCATAATTGGGCACACAGATGGTGAACAAACCGAAAGCCATGTCCAGCCTGATGTCGTTTTTCTCACTGCGATTCATCAAGTCCAGCCCGTAGATCCGTTCACGAAACATGTCCAGGAGCGGATCCAGTGGAATGTAGCGATTCTGATTCTAGAGGAGCTGTTTGACCTTCCCCAGATTGTCCATGACAATCTTTGACATCCCCTGCATGAAACGCTTCGGATCGTCAATGAGGCAGGAAATCCGCTTTCGCAAGAGGATCGCTTATCGCCTTCTGCATAGTTTTCATATAAAGGTCGCGAATGTCCAAATAGTGGCGATAAAAAGTCCCTTTATTGATCCGGACCACCCGTGCCAACTCCGAAACGGTGATCTTTTCGATCGGTTTGCTACCCAGTAGCTCATAATAGCCGTTTTCGATATTCTTAATCGTCTTGAGGACGCGCAGATCCTGATTGTTCATTATAGTGCATCCGTAAAACGGATAAAACCGACGATTGTTTTTCCTTTAATTATTATAAGAAAGCGTTTTTGGTAAAGCAAACCGGGCATATGGTTGATATGCATATTATCGTCGCATATGCAACGATATACTAAAATCTGTATGTACGCTCTTCGTCAAGCGCGGAGTACCGTTAAAGGTGCTTCAGCAGCTTCTGGGCCATTCCAGCATTAAGACCACGATGGATCGATCAGACGATTCGTTGAAAAGACTGTGAAGCTGTTCTCGGGAAAAGCCGATCAGAATTGGTGCGTAATCAATCTTAAAAGATCTGGAACCTCTCGAAAACAAAGGAGATGTGCAGATATATGAAATTTGAGTATGCGGTTTCATTCATTGCTAAGTAAGTATACTTCAGTTCGAAAAACTAACCATATTGCACCTGTCTCGCGTAATCATATCTGCGTCTTTTCTAAATGAATATAGATTAAATATCTGTATATTTTTAATATTTCACTTGTTTGGTATAAATTTTAGATGTATCTTTAAAATAGCAATTAACAAGAATATACAAATAGTTCTCTGCATCTTCCCTGGCACGAAAAACATAACTTATCAGTATTCTTACATCCGTTGAAATAGCAGACGGTGTCGAGACGAATGTCAGTCATGCAAAATACAAATCTGATAGGAGATAACAAATATGAAAATTGCAATATTGAACTGTGGTGATACGGCAAAACGCTGTGCCGCGTCAGGATGTTTCAAAGCGTTCAGCGAACGCTCAGGCGGGTTTGATAGGTATGCAAACGAAGAAACGGTGCTGACGTCGTACTGTGTATGTAGCAATTGCGGCATGTCCCCTGCCGATGATCCGGATATGAAGAAAAAACTTGATCGAATCGCGGAAATTGGTACGGAAGCTGTTCATATCGGGAAGTGTGCGAAGAAAGATGGTGTTCGATGCAAAACGATGGAAGAGTATGCTGAATACCTAGAGGGAAAAGGTATACAGATTATCTGGAAAACACATTGAGACACGATATGCCCCAGACGATTCAGAATCGTCCGGGGCTGTTTTTCATGTATTCCACTGTGTCAGTTCCTTACGTCTGTTCCTACAGATGTCGCATTGGCAAGCATGCCTTTGCTAAATCGGTCGAGCATGCTTTCAGATGGCACAAATACCTTGAGTGCATCATGCTTCATGGTGATATCCAGATCCCCGAAATCTCCTATATATTCGCCGTCTACGGTCCATGCAATCTTTTCATCTATCTTTATAGATAAGCGATCTGTCTGAGCAAAGCGTATCAGCTCGTTGTCAAATTTTCCCGTGACAATCTGACTCAAGATCGAGGTAAATTCTGTCATGTTTTCGGGCTTGCGAACGAAGACTACTTCGAACAGACCGTCAGAGTAATCCACTACACCCGTATCCAGCTTGATTATGTTTCCGACAGAATTGACGTTCGTCACTGCACCAAGGAGAAATACATCGTCCAGGCACTCTTCATTCCCGATGGTCACTTTCATCCTGTAGCTCCTGAGCTCCGCAAGACTTTTGACCGCACCGATCACGTATGCCGTGTAGCCGAAAACATTTTTCAGCGTCTGTGGGGTCGCATAGGTAGTATCCGTAAAGCAGCCGAAAGAAATGGCAGTCACAAACGGAATGTCACCCATCATTGCAACGTCCATGCCATGCAGGTCTCCGTAGCAAATCGCTTCTAGTGCCGGCTCAATCCCCTGGGGAATACCGATGACATCGGCAAACAGATTGCTGGTGCCGGCCGGAATTATTCCAAGTGCCGGACGGTGCGCTTGGTCGATATCCATTATGCCTCGCAGGACTTCGTTTAGAGTGCCGTCTCCTCCACATACGGCAACGATATTAAAATCCCCACCGAAGCTACGGGCTGTTGCTTCAGCCTCGTCCTTGGCGTTGGTGATGCTGACGAACACCCTATACTGGACACTCAGTATTCTGGACATCTCTTCGACAGTCAGTCTGCCTAACGTCATTCCCGAAACGGGATTATCTATAAGCAGTAGTTTCGGTTTCATCCTCATCTCCCGAAAATATAGTAGTAATAGTTGTTTTCCAGTATATATGCGGAATAAAGGGTACGGTTCCTGACAATAGTGTTCATGGTTTGGATATATGCCGCAGTATCCGGGATTATGACACCAGGGGCAGGCGTGAATTTGGACGTACGGGCGTTGTAGCGACCTTTTTCCGAAATCCAGCTGTAATTGCGGAAGATTACAAGCCCCTCTGCTGGCGAAAGGATATCCTTTCCCATGATCAGGCGCGAGTCATATTCGCAGCCAAAAAGATTCAGCAGCGTCGGCTGTATGTCGATAGAGTAGCAGGGCTTATCTACCTTGACCGATGGTGTAGCGCTGTTATATATGATCAATACATTTTTGTAGAACTCGAAGTTGCGTTCCAGAGTGTGGCCTGCCAGTTCGTCAAATCCTTCAGCGGAGAGGCCGTAGGGATAGTGATCGGGACAGAGGACTATAACGGTGTCGTCCAGTATGCCGCGGTTCTCAAGTTCCTCAAGCAGATAGGTCATTGCTTTTTCCAGCTCAAGGTTGCAGGCGATATAGGCTTTCACCTCTTCCGAATAATTCAATCCCTCCACAGCCTTCCTGTTGAGAGATGCCATGTTGTTGCCTCCCCAGTTGTAGTTCGGATGCCCGCTGACCGTCATGTAGTATGCGCAGAAAGGCTGGTGATCGGCATACAGAGGGATGGTGCCGACCATCATCTCCAGATCGCTCTCCGGCCATATCTTTTTAACATACTTCTCCATCCCGTTGCCCATACCCATCCATACGTCAAATCCGAGGTTGAGATGAGTCTGGTCACGGTTATAGTAGGTATATGTGTTGTTATGGTAAGCGTATGTAGAATACCCAAGCCGCTTTAGCGCACTGGGCAGCGTAAAGTAATTCAGGTTCGTTCTGCTGTGGAACATGCTGTTTACTCCTGCCTTGGGGATATTCCCCATCAGGAAGGAGTATTCTCCGTCAGAGGTGGAAACTCCCCATGCCGGCTGATAGAAATCGGTAAAATAGAATCCCTGGGTCATCATCTTGTAAAGCGTGGGAGTTATCTGAGGATCTATCATATGGACGTTGAAGCTCTCCGCGCAGACGAGTATCAGGTTCTTCCCCTCGAACAGTCCGGTGTATTCGCTCTTCGGCGTACCGGGAGTAGAGGCGAAATACGCACTCATCGATGCTATCGTCGAATTCCCCTTAGAACGCGCCGTAAGATCGATATCCATGACGTTGGTAAAGCCGTACTTTTCTATTGTTGGAACATATATCGGAATGGACGCGCTCACCCCCATGTCCGACGGTTTGTCAGTAAAGATATACAGGGTATCCAGAGCAGTAGACATGCCTAAGCCGAAATGAGGCACACCTTCATTGATGTCAAACTGACTGGTCATGTACTGAATATCGGTGATGTATCCATTTGGTATATAGTATATGAGACAGAATGCTTCGGCAAAAAGGAATATGGCCAAGCAGATGCCCGCAAAGAAACGCCTTAGGTTTGCCTTGCTGGGCTTAATGATCCACTTGACCAAGATGAGGCTGACTATAACCGGGGCAAAAAACACTGCGATCTCGTCCAGCCCTCCGAGTATTGTGGCGATGATCTCCTCTTTATAGCTTCCGGCTAGCGCTCCAGCCATCCCAAAGATAACGGAAACGCTCATGTAATTGCCGTAGGTCTGTTTAATAAGAGCCTGAGAAGTGAACCAGACAGCCGCTGCCGTCATCGGTCCGATCGTAAGGAGCGCCTTGCCCCATTTATGCGGTGCGAGCGCGCTGACCGAATAGACCGCAAGTCCTGCTGAAAACGCAAAGAGTACGGCATACATCGTGTTCAGGCGTATAATGTCCTTTGAAAATCCGCCAAATTCCATCATCACCAAGAGAGCGATCTCCATCCAGCAAAAGCTCAAAGGCAGCATGAGTGACATGCCGTCCTGGAATAATGGCTGTTTTTTTATCCGCTTTAATTTGTGTTTTGCCATGATGATTCCTGCCTGCCTGTGCTTACAGGTCCTTTATGATTTTTTTCAGTAATTTCGCTGCAGCTGTAGCGTAAGCGGCGCTTTTTGCCACTGCGCTGATAGCACCGCGCTCGATCCCGCTGAGTCTGTCTGCAGGATCCGTGTTCTGTTCTATGATCTCTCCCGCCTCGTTTATCAGTCCGTTGACGTCTTCCATGACGGAATCGATGTCTTTGGATTCTTCTTTGGAAACGGGCAGGATCTCGAAGGTCATCTTCCATTCACGCCGTCTTTTCGCCTCAGAAGTCTCCGGCACATCCTCAGTCGCAGTTTTGGTAATGTCATCTTCAGCCACGACTGTTTCAGCCGGAGCCTCGCCCGCTGCGGGTTCATCAGGCGGATCTATCACATCCACGCCCGATGCCGACTTGACGACCTCAGATGGCACGTTGGCAGGATCCACTTTGATCGTTTCATCGTCGGTCTTTTCTTCCGGTACAGTCACGGATGTATCGTCCGTTTCTTTATCATCCGGTATATCGGTGTCTGCAGCTCCGGCATCTTCCGGAACCTCTTTTTCTTCTTTATAAGGGACAAACATGAATTTCTTCGTGGGCATAACGGCGGGGGGGTAATCCTTTGCTTCACCTGCACCGGTCACCAGCTCATCCGTTTCCGGAGAATACTGGGTAAAGTTCCTCTCCAGCGCAGCATCAGGCGATACCTTTGCCCCGTGGGAGATGACAAAATCATCAGTGCCGCTGCTGTCTTTTATACCAAGCTCGGCATCCTGCCGGCGCTTGAAATTTTCAAATCTGTCGGAAGCCATATCTATTCCACCTCCTATCGATATTTTATCACACCATCACCGACTTTTCTTGTTTTTATCATGATTCAGCGAGAAAACTCCCGCAAAGAAAAAACGGCTCTTATGAGCCGTGTGTAGCGCTTACTTGTCGCGGGACGTCTTTATTTTTCGGTCAGTTTTGCCTTCTCAAGCGCGAAAACGATGAGTGGTACCAGGATGATCTGCAGGATGATCCCGGGGACAGCCAAAGTAAATGCTCCCGCAAGGAATGCTGATAAAGGAAACTGTGTCTTGGTGAGTCCGGCGATAATAAAGCGCGCAAGACCCCAGACCGCCCTGCCTGCGAGCATTGCGCAGATGAGTGTAACATACACATTGATTGGTTTTTTGGGCAGCGCACGGTAAAGAAGACCGCATACCAGACCGTAAGTGCACAGTTCGAACGCCATCGCGACCCCCGTGGGAAAGATCGGAGGCATCCCGAAAAGAACGAAACGCAAAAGCGGTGTAATGAAGCCTACCAGAGCTCCCCACAGTCCGCCACAGAGGAATCCGCAGAGCAGCACAGGCAGATGCATCGGTGATAGCATCGATCCTATCTGCGGGATCTGTCCCGTTAGGAATGGCAGCACGAGCGCGAGGGCAAGGCACATAGCTGCGAAAGCTAGCTTTCTAACTAAATTGTTTTTCATGTCTTTTCCTTTCTTAAGCACAAAAAGGCAGCCGCCCTCTTGGAGAGCGTCCCGCCTTCATGGCTCGATATAATCGGTAAATTATAAATGACATTGCGGATTGACCGCATAAAACGACTTCCTGCCGTCTGTTATGAGTTTACCACATAAAATGCGGACAGCATATCATTTCAGGTCGAGCTCATGCGCTTTTTTCATGGCATCAGCGATGAGGGCGGAGAGGGTCTGTCCCTCGATGCCGGCGACAAGAGTCGCGCATTTTTCCATCGGGATAAGGATCTTTACCGCATCTGACGCCCCAACTGCGGAAGCCATCGTAGGGCTGACTTCCCCAACAAGGGCATCAGCCACGATTATGCCTATGGGCCCGAAGATTATATCGGCTTTCCGACAGGCAACAATGACCGCGTTTTCTCCTGCGGCAGCCTTTATCCCTCCGCCCGCTTTCAGCATGTTGGCTGAAGCAGCGGAATTGGTTCCCACTGCATTGATGCTGGCTCCGGGAAACTGCCTCAGGGCTTCCTTGGCCAGAGCTAGCCCGAGGCTGCCACCCTGCCCGTCGATAATGACGATGTTCATGATTCCCTCCCAAAAGCGATGATGGTACATTATAACACAAAGAGGCCTCTGCGGAAAGGATGAGAATCCGCATGAACAGATCCATCTCGAATGGAAGCCTTCGGATTCATATTGGGTCCGTTCAAACCGGGCGGAGTGCCTCCTCACCGAAGAATGACGTTCCCCATAACCCGTATGTATCCAAAATATGGACTCATTGATGCATAAGCCAACTTCATCATGTTATAATCGGTTTGAAATTGTTCCGCGGAGGTCTATATGTCAGATTCCTGTAAACTTTCAGGCGCGTGCCTCATAGCCCAGTCGGGCGGGCCAACGCCGGTGATCAACGCTTCTCTTTACGGGATGATAAAGCAGGCTAATGAATATCCAGAAGTGACAGCCGTTTACGGTGCCATGCACGGCGTGACCGGAATATTGAGGGGCGAGCTCCTGGACATGCGCCAGATCACGCCGAAAGATATGGAGCTGCTTCCCTCCACGCCCTCTTCTGCCTTGGGCAGCTGCCGTTACAAGATACCAGAACCCGAATACGATGATACCGATTTCAAACGTATCCTAGAAATATTCAAAAAACACAATATTCGTTATTTCTTTTACAATGGCGGGAACGACTCGATGGATACCTGCAATAAGATATCCCGCTTCATGCGCAATTCCGGTTACGAATGCCGCGTGATAGGCGTGCCCAAGACCATAGATAACGACATCTACGGCACCGACCACTGCCCCGGATACGGAAGTGCGGCAAAATACGTGGCTACCACGATGATGGAGCTCTACAGGGATACCATCGTCTACGATTACCCGCAGCTACTTATCGTAGAGATTATGGGGCGCAACGCGGGCTGGCTGACAGGCGCCTCCGCTCTTGCCTCCTACTACGGTAAAGGACCGGATCTCATCTATCTCCCTGAAGTGCCTTTCGATGTGGAGGATTTCATCAGGACAGTAGAGCGCAGGATAAAGCTGGGCCACAGCGTCATCGCCGCGGTCTCCGAGGGAGTTCGCGACAAAGACGGCGTTTTCATCTCAGAATACGGCGCAACGGACAGTCCCATACGCGATACCTTCGGAAATATTCAGCTGGGAGGCGCGAGCAGCACACTGAAACAGATTGTCGGGCGACGCCTGAAGGTCAAGCAGCGTGCGGTGGAGTTCTCTACGATGCAGCGTTGCTGCGCGACCAGAGCTTCCCTTACAGACAGAAACGAGGCTGAAATGGTCGGCCGTGAAGCCGTAAAAACAGCCTTGAGCGGAAAGTCTGACTGTCTTATCGGTCTGAAGAGACTTCCGGGAGAGACCTACCACATAGAAACCGAACTTATACCATTAAGGGAGGCCGCCAATTTCGAAAAGAAAGTGCCTTTGGAATGGATAGGCGCAGATGGCCGCAGCGTTACAAAGGATTTCATCGACTACGTCGCACCACTTATAGCAGGAGAAGCACCAGTAGCTTACGAAAACAGCCTTCCTGTATTCGCGGACCTTTCGTACTTGAAATGTGTTGAATAAACAAAAATATTTATAAATATGCAATTTATCCCGAGCAAAACCTCACCGTTCGGTAATGGTCAGGCCATCAGCGGCTGAGAAGGCGTGCCGGCTCAATAATGGCATTATACAGTTAAGAATGAACACTGGATCTTCAGCAGAGCAGGGCTTCTGCCCTGCTCTGAGTTTTTGGGCAAATACCTAGTCTATATTGTATTTTTTTTGTTTGCTCGTTAAAATTGTTGCATTTCTTAACAGAACATAGTATATTAATGACAATTGAACAGGCATATGTTATCGAAGGAAGGCGGTGTGAATCCGCCACAGTATCTTTGCTACTGTAAGGGATATCAGTGCCGCGCTATGAGTCACTGCATCAGGCGGGAAGGCTATAGCGCAAACAGGCTTCCCAAGCCAGGATACTTCGGGCATAGGTGTTTTGCTTAGGTTTCAAGGGTAACCGGGAGTGTGTTTTAGTCATTCACGGTTCCCCCTAAGAAGGAGGAGCTTTTTTTATGGCTAGGCGACTTATGCACATGTATTACGGCTTCGGCCGAGGCAAAACTACATCAGTATTCGGATTAGCCGTTCGGGCAGCAGGCCGAGGTTGGAAAGTGATGATAGTGCAGTTTCTGAAGAACAGGACAACGGGTGAGGTCGAGTACCTCTCGGGCATGAAGAACATCACGATCCTTAGAGGCATGGCAAACAACTCCAACATGCTGATAATGAATGTCAGTGAGCTTGAACGGACGAGGATCATACACAATCAGAATATGACCCGCGCGTTTGAGGCAGCGCGCAATGGCGAGATAGATCTCCTGATATTGGACGAAGCACTGGATGCATACCAGTCTGCACTGATGGACACCGAGGCATTTGAGGAATTCGTGAAAAATAAGCCTGACGATCTGGAGCTGGTCATTACAGGGCATATCGAGGAAGAATTCATCGAGGAAATCGCCGATTACGTCACCTGTTTCACCAAGGAGAAACACCCATATGACAAGGGCATCGATGCCCGGGAAGGAATAGAGTATTAAGGAAGGTACAAAATGGCAGTAAGCAAATCACAGAGGAAGAAACCGATTGCCCCTTATAAGAAAGGCATTGAAACAAAGGCGCGTATATATAATTCCACGAAAAAAATGTTCACCCTCTATGGGTACAAAGAGGCCACCATCCAGCGCATCGCGGATGATTCAAAGGTACCGCTGGGCCTTGTGAATTATTATTTCAAGAAAAACGAAGCATTGGCGCTCGCAATGAAGGAGTTTAATGAATCGATCAAAAAACTCATCCGTGAAACGCTTGCCGGGAATTACGAAGATCCTCTCACAGAGCATATCCTATTCACCCGCATATTCTTTGATGTGATACTGAGCAACAAAAACAGCAAACGTCTTTATAATGAGATATACACGGAGGAGCTCATAGGGATCGAGGAATACGATCTTGACAGCGGAATGCTGGCAGCAATCATTTCTTCCTTTGACATCGATATCACCGAATCACTGTTCAGGAGACTGGCGATTGCCGAATACGGCGCCCGCAGGGAGCTGCTGGAAGATAGGTACGACAGACTGAACCCGAAGACGAGCGTGGATTTCATCAATTTCCTTGCAACGATTTCCGTGCGCCTCGCAGGTGTGGATATAAAGAGCATACTGAACTGCGTGAAGAAAGCCAATGATATATTCGACAAAACGGATACTTCGAAGCTGAGGTTCCTAAGTTGGGAATAGATTGACACCTGAAAGGTAGCTTTAATGCTGCCTTTTTTTATTTTCATATTACTCTAAACCATACCGCCCCCGACAATACAGGCTGCGACAGCATGTTTCACGTGAAACAGACTGCTGTGCCGATGGATCCCTGGCAGGATTGTTTCACGTGAAACAATCCTGCCAGCACAGCTCGCGGCAGTTTCACCGAACTTCACAAAGTCAGGATAATATGTTATAATCCTTCCGTGATCAAGATTTTCGCGGTAGGCAGGCTGAAGCACCGCGCCTATGCCGAGCTAACAGAAGAATATCTGAAGCGCATATCTCGCTTTACAAAGGTTCGCCTAATCGAAACGCCGGATTATGACAGCGGCAATGACCCCAGCGCCATATCCAGAGAAGGAGAAAAGATACTTTCCGAAATAAATGATCGGGATTGGGTGATCCTGTGCGATATAGGAGGGACAATGCTTGACAGTATCGCTTTCGCCGAACATCTGGGCTCCCTTTTCACCGATGGCAAAAGCAGTGTTGCATTCATTATCGGAGGAAGCGAAGGCGTGTCGGAGGAAGTAAGGAAGAGGGCAGACGAAAGGGTCTCCTTTTCACGCCTGACTTTCCCTCATAACCTGTTCCGCGTGATCCTCACCGAGCAGATATACCGCGCCTTTAAAATCATTAACGGGGAGCGTTACCATAAATGATGCATGGCAGAAAAAAGGCTGGAAGCCGTGAGAACAATATCAAAGAAAGAAAGATAATGAAGCTCATTGCCGCAGTCTTTATGGGGGCAGTGTTTATTTACGGTGTCTTCTTTGCAGAAAAAGCCGGACCGATGGTGCTGAGTTTTCTTTTTGCGGCTTTCTGTTGGTGCTTGTGTTCGGCAGTGCGCGGCAGCAGGTTCATCCGCGCGGCTCTATACTTATGTATCATCATGTACCTTATCCTCCTGTTCGAGCTCACCCTCTTCAACTATTACTACAGGAGTGAGATGACCTCTATCTTTTCCGTTCCCAAAGAAGAAAGGATGCGATTCATCAGGCAATACGTGAATCTGAAGCCTTTCTACATGATAAAGCTCTTCTGGACTGGATATAAGAACGGGAGTGTGAGTCTGAAGATGATGCTCAGGAATATTTTCGGCAATGTTGCTGCATTTATGCCTTTCGGCTTCTTAATAGGAGCACTTAGGCCTGAAATGAGAAGGAAAAGGTTCCTTGTCAGCCTTGTACTGCTGGTGACATCTATTGAGACGCTCCAACTGGTCATGATGGCAGGCACCTTTGACATAGATGACTTTCTCCTGAACATACCGCCCGCATATGTCACATTCCATATAATGAAAACCCGGACGGGACGCAGTCTTGCGGATAAGCTGTTATATGGTGAAACAGCCGGAAATACAAAGGATGGCCGTTAATGATAGAACTTGTGTTCGATAGAGAAGATATGGTCGACGAAATCCGCATCACCTCGCTAACTGAGACGGCAGATCTGTTTATCCCTTATTTTCCCAAGGAAAATAAGATCATAGTCTCAGTTGACAGCGATGGTGCCCGCGCCTCTTTCGGGGACAGCTCCGTCTCGCAGAGCGGCGAAAATGCCGAATATTCGGCCAAAGGCGCGATATACAGACTGCTGAGAGAGATAACCGGCTACTCGCCTGCCTGGGGAAGCCTTACAGGAGTAAAGCCGCTGAAGATGTACACGAACCTTATCGAGCGCGGGCGTACCCCGGGTGAGGCACGGACATACATGGAAGAAGTCTTCATGGTGTCTGAGTCCAAAATGGATCTTCTCGAGGAATGCAGGTCGAACCAGTACGATCTGCTGTATCCTCCTGAAGGCACTGTCTCGCTCTATATTCATGTACCTCTGTGTCTTTCCAAATGCACTTACTGTTCCTTTCCTTCCGCAGTGACTCCAGAAGGGAGTCATGTATGCGAAGCCTACTTAAAGGCACTGATAAAGGAGCTTAAAGCAGTGCGGGCCTTTTTCTCGGATAAGGATATAGACTGCGTCTACATCGGAGGCGGAACGCCTTCCATACTCTCAGTTCCCCAGATCATCCGGCTGCTGGACGATATACATACAGCCGCACCTATGCTGAAGGAACTGACCTTTGAGGCGGGAAGGGCAGACACCCTATACCCTGAGAAGTTCCGGGCGCTCAGCGAAAACGGCGTCACCCGGATATCCATTAACCCGCAGACCGCGAATGATGCGACCCTGGCCAGGATCAACCGCTCCACGGCATATTCCGATTACGTGCGCTCATTTAACGAGGCCAGAGACGCAGGTCTCAAAGACATCAACTGCGACCTGATATTCGGGCTTGAAGACGAGAAAGAAGAAGACTGCATGCACTCTTTAGAAGAGATAATAAAGCTCGGTCCGGAATGCATCACTGTACACTCCCTCTGCAAAAAACGGACCAGTGCGCTGGAAGCGGAAAGCGTTGCGGCAAAAGACCTTCCGGTCGCGCACATGCAGGATATTGCCCGGGAAATCCTTCGCGAAAAGGGTTACCGGCCTTATTACACGTACCGTCAGAAAGCCGCTGTGGATAACGCGGAGAATACGGGTTACTCCGTCAAAGGCAGCCAGTGCGTCTACAATATCCGGATGATGGGTGAGAAGCAGACCGTTATCTCCGCAGGCGCAGGCAGTACGACTAAACTCTACTTCCCTTCTAATGACCGATTCGAAAACATTTACAACATGAAAAACGTGGAGATGTATACCGCGCGTATCGACGAAGTTATAGAAAAGAAACTTAAGTCCATGGAAAAACAGATATCAAAAGGGTAACATCTTCATAGGACCTCTACCATGCAGGAACTCTGACGTGTCCTGCTCCGCGGCCGATGCAGTGCAGGCTATGGAGTTATTTACCTCCGGTGAGACTTCTCATACTCTTCCCAATCGAAAAGCTCGTCGTCTTTGACGATGAAAGCTTTTTTCGCCAACCGGGCCATCGGAGTGTCGGACAGGGAATCCGAATAGAATTCGTCTATGGAAGCATCCGGGAACTGTTCCCTGAAGCGAAGCGGCTTGACCTCAGCCAGATTGTTCGGGGAGAAGTATTTCCCCGTAACTGGATCCACTTCGGAAGCGATCAGATACTTAATCCCGATTTCATCGCAGATATATTTAAGCTGGAAATAGGGCGAGGCACTGATGATAACGTCGTCTTCCTTCATCTGTTCAAGATACCATGGCTTGATCTTTTCCCTTTTCTTTTCCCAAAATGCCCTGAGGGTGTCCTTCATGTCGGGAACGAACCTGTAATAGGAATAGAACATCTCCTTCATCCGCGTCTTATCCCATTTTTTTAGCTTATACCCCGTCCAGGCCCAGCACATCAAAGGAAGCTTCACGATGATGGCCGGATTGCGCTTGAGGCAGAAAAAGAACAGATCCACTGATGAATCCCCGTAATATATAGTGTCGTCAAAATCGTATACGTTCATGCACCGATTATAATCGAACTTCCTGTTTTTTCGAGGGAAAACCTGAATCCATACCGAATTCCTCCCCATCAAGCATACACTCCGGATCCAAAGCGCAAAAAAACCTCCCCGGATGGGGAGGCTGGAGCATATATTATTTATTATTTTCTTTCTATATATACCGCGTAAACATCGTAGGCGCGGTCCTTTTTATATCCGAACTTTTCTGCCATGTGAAGGCTTATCTCGCTTGCCGCATCACAGCTCGGATACCAGCCGCGCTCCAGACAGGCCAGGATCATTTTCGCAGTGACAGCCATCGCAAGGCCCTTGCGGCGGTACGGTCGGAAAGTGTCAGTCTCAACCTCGCAGCCGCCTTCGTATACAGTGTAAGAGGACGAACCGGAAACGAACTTGTCTCTGTAGATCACTGCAAATCCCATCCCGCGTTTAGCGAAATCCTCATAGGAATCGAACTGACAAACCAGTTCTTTCGACCAGTCATCCTCCAATGCCATCTCATACAGCTTCTCGTCGATAGGCACGATCTCGTAGCCTTTTGGCAGTGAATCGATGCAGCTTTTCAGATATTCCCGGTCGAAATTGTCACCAAGCTTTTTCGTTGCGTAGCGTGTGATCTTCTCCGCGTCTTCTCCGTAGGTGTCTATTATCAGATTTGCCCAGTTTCTGTTACGGGGCACCAGGAGAACATCATCGATGATATCCTCCGGTATCTCCGTTATAAATTCGACTGCAACTGGCGAGTCCGGGTCCCCAGTGAGGTACACGAAATCCCCAGTGATGATGCGGGCTGCGGTTGGATGTTCGAGGTCATCCACCCAGCATGCCCCCATATATCCGGTAAGATAGCTCCATATGCCGGTCTCATCCCAGCCGGCGAACAGCTCTTTTACCTTGTCCGCTTCAAAATACTCAAGTTTATACATGCTTATTCTCCGTCCGAGAGTGCCCTTAAATGCTTGCCTACGTACAGCGACGGGAACCACACCAATATTGGATCCTTCTGGCCGGATGGGTTGCGAATCTCAAAATGCAGGTGGGTTCCTGTGGAACGGCCTGTCGAGCCCATGTAGCCTATCGCATCACCCTGGTTGACGTGTGCCCCGACGTCAACGTACAGCTTGGCCATATGTGCGTATACCGTAGCATATCCGGTCGGGTGCTGGATCATTATTGCGTTGCCGTAGGTGCCCCACCATCCCGAATATGTCACCTTTCCTGCCGCCGATGCGAAGATGTCCCCTGCGCGCCCGTTGGCAATGTCCACAGCCTTTCCCCCGGCATGGCTTCCCGGTTTATCCAGTGCGGAGATATTTCCGGTGGTGGGGATGACGAACATGCCCATGTTGGAAGGCAATGTACGAGTCCCTTTGCAGTATATGGCCGGCTTGGGTTCCCTGACGACCGTTTCGTCCAGGATCTTTTCGCTCACTACCTTGTTATTCTCATATGTAATGACGGAATGTACGGTCTTTAATCCGTTCTCGCCTTCCTGAACAAGCACATTCTGAGTAACATAATAAGCTGAGGATTCACGTTGCTCCGTTGTATAGGGTACGCTTGCCTGATAACGTACTTCCTTTACGGTGGTTACCTTCAACAAAGGAAGCTTCTCGGTATCGTTTGCCTCTGAAGTGCCTACCCGAAATATCATCGCTGTTGCAAGTCCTCCGGAGATCTCGTTTGCAGACGGAGTCCTCGGAGCTACAGACTGTTCGGTTACTGTGAGTGAATACAGGAAAGAAATGGCATCTCTCTTGGATGAAACGAAATCTGACTGCACCGTGGTGTCTTTAACACTCAGATCACTGGAGAACGAGCTCTCGTATACGTCAAGTACCTCATATTTGCTGTCCGTCTCCATCCCGTATTCTTTCAGGAACTCGTCGAGGGCGTCCTGAGCTGTCTCCCTGTCTTTCAGCCAGACTGCTTCTCTCCCGTCTACTGTGATCGCCGCGCCGGTGAAGTACAGATTCAGTCCAAAGGAGTCCACCTTGCTGATGATATCGTTTACGTTCATGATATTGCGGCTGAAAAGCGTAAACGCAGGCTCGAAAGTAACGCTTCGCTCGAAGTAGAGATCCTTCACGTCATATGCCTCATTGTACAATGCGGTGAGCTTATCGAGGGCATCGTTCAGATCATTCATATCAGACACGGTCCCGATCTCGTGCCCGTTGATGGAAACGTTATATCCGACGGAAAGAGTAGTGATGAAAAAAACCAGCACCAGGGCAAGAGCCGCAAATGCTGCGGTCAACAGAGGACGGCGCCTGGACTCTGCCCAGTCCAGTGCAGCTCCTGCACCGTAGCGCACCGTGTACGCGACTTTTTCAGCGCGTCCGGCGACGCTCAGCTTCTCCTTTTTATCCAGGGAGTATTCTTTTTCAGCGGCTTTGATCTCCCTTGAGGTCATTCCCCTCATCTCTCCGGTCCCGAACTTGAAGTCCATAGCTTCCTTTTCGGCAGCCCTTCTCGCCTCGTTCACGGCTACGTTGTCGGAAACCGCGTTTTCACGCATTTTCCGCCTTGCCATTCTATCAAGGAATCTCTCCAGCTTATTATAATCTGTCTTTGTATGTTGGTCCTTCCTGGGAAGAAGATACCGGTTCTTTCTTTTCATTTTTCAGTGTCCCTGTATTATCTGCATGCCCTGCACAGTTTCCTTGCGCAAAGCGGTAATTTATCCGTAATGGGAATGTATATCTTTTCCCGCGGGCTATTTTATCACGTATAGGCAGATATTTCAACATCCTGCTTTACCGGGCGTTGGAAGACAGGCAAATGAATGACCGGCGAAGCTCGACTCAAATAAAAGAAAGCCCCTTAGGGCTTTCTACTAATCGTATATTTCAGACCGTGACGGTGTTATCAGGCACTCCCCAGTATTCGAGCGCGTGCTGAATGGTGAGATCCCAGAATCTCCATTCGTGAGCATAGCCTTCGATCTCCTCGAACTTGGCTTCCAGATCGAAGCTTCTGGCGTATTCTTCGAACTTCCTGAATCCATCGATCCCGAAATCCTTGGTGCCGCAGGCGCAGTAGAACTTGGGAAGAAGTCCTGCCTGGGATTTTTCTTTCAGGCGGTCCCACAGATTCTCTTCGCTGGCGAGGTAGCCTTCTTCGCTGCCGTATTTCTCCAGCGCTTCTTTCTTCATCCTTTCGGCGTACTCGGCCATCGGACCCTCCGCCTTACCCCTGAACATTTCCCTCGGATCGCTAGCTGCGGCGGAAAGAACCGCAGCACCGGCGAATTTATCGGGAAATCCCAGAACATATTTCAGCGTTCCGCCTCCTCCCATGGAAAGCCCGGCGATGTAGTTGTCCTCGCGCTTATCGCTTGCGGGCAGCCAGTTGTACACGAAAGGCATGAGTTCCTTGACCAGGAAGTCGTACATATTGTAGCCTCCGATGTTGGCGTAACTGGAATTCAAAGCGCTGGGCATGACTACGATCAGATTCTTCTCTGTGGCGTAAAGCTCGATATCGGATTTGCGCACCCAGTCGGAATAATCTCCCATACCTCCATGAAGCAGCCAGAGCACTTTATATCTGGCGCCGCTGGAATAGAATTCTGCTGCGTCCTGTCCCCAGGCCTTGTCGGGAAGTATGAAGTTGATATGAGTATTACCTCCGAGGTACTGACTGTTGATGTTCGCTCTAAGAAATGCCATTTCCTTCCTCCTTCCTCACATCTGCGGCGCAGGAGCGTCGGGAATGCCGAAAAAGTCGAGCGCATGCTGGATCGTAAGGTCCCAGAACCGCCATTCATGGCCATAACCCTCGATCTCCTCAAACTCCGCGTCCAGTCCTATCTGCTCGGCGTACTTTCTGAACTCCGTGAAAGACTGATATAGAAAATCCTTCTTTCCGCAGGCAAAATAGAATCTTGGAAGCTTTCCGGTACCGGCCTTTTCAGCCAGACGTTCCCATGTATTTTCGTAGCTGTCAAGGAACTCTTCCTTACTGCCGAAATTCTTCATGGCGTTGACCAGCATGAGATTTCCCGCACCGTCTCCGTTCTTCTCCTGATCCTCGAGGACCTTCCTGTAGTTGGAAGGAGGTCCGGAAAGTACCGCTGCGGCAGCGAATTTTTCCGGATAATTAACGGCATATTTTGCCGTCCCAAAGCCTCCCATTGAAAGCCCGGCGATGTAATTGTCCTCGCGTTTATCGCTGGCCGGCAGCCAGTTGTACACTAGCGGCATGAGTTCCTTGGTAAGAAAATCCCACATGTTGTAGCGAAGGGTGGTGTCGTTGGAATAACCGGAATTCAGGGCGCTGGGCATGACCACGATAAGGTTCTTTTCCGTGGCGTAGATCTCGATGTTGGACTTCCTGATCCAGTCAGTAGAGTCTCCGAAAGCCCCGTGCAGGAGCCAGAGCACCTTGTACTTTTCGCCGCTTCCGTAGAATTCGGCGGCGTCCTGCCCCCAGCCTTTATCGGGCATGATAACGGATATCTCCGTATTACCGCCCAGATATTGGCTGTTGAAATTTAACTCGAACAGTGCCATATCATTCTCCAAATCTTTTTTCCCGCGTGAGCGCAGGATGAATTTATTATATTCCCTTCCCATTCAAAAGTCAATTTATCCTGCCGCTGACTAGCTTCCTGCCGCAGATTCAAACAATAAAAAAGCCGGGAGAAACTAAGCCTTCCCGGCTGTATGAATGTTTTCTTATGCGTAAGGCCTGTCAGCAGGCTCGCTGTATTCCCTGGCAGTCTCTATGCCCGTCAGCACGCGGTACGCACCGTCAGCCAGGGCCTGCATCTCGTTCTCTCCGGGCATCACGACGACCGGAGCGATGAAACGTACCCTTTCGGTTATCATGTCAGTGAACTGTCCGGAATAGGCGATTCCGCCTGTCAGAATGATCGTATCCACATTCCCGTTCACGTCCACGCTGAGCCGCGCAATGCTCTGGGAGACACCCAGCGCCATAGCCTCTATCGCCAGTGCGGCCTCTTTGTCACCGCCGTTCATGCGTTCAATCACTTCCTTCGCGTCTGCACTACCGCACAGCGATGTCAGTCCGCCTTCCCTCTGAAGAATGAACATCGTATCTTTGTAGGAAAGATTGTTCTCCGAAATATACTTAGCAAGACGGAAATCGGGTATGAGCCCGGCTCTTTCGGGAGAGAACGGTCCCTCGTCATCGGAAATCATGTCTATGATGCGGCCTTTCGAGTGGAGAGTCAGCGTGATCCCTCCTCCCATGTGAGCTACGACGATATTCTGCTCCCTGTAGTCGAGTCCGTTTTCCAGACAATATCTGATAGCCATCGACCTCATATTGAGGTTATGCCCCTGTCCGTAACGGCGTATTTCCTTTAATCCAGTGACCCTCACGACATCTGTCATTTCATCCACGGTAACAGGGTCGTAGATATAAGCCTTTATTCCAAGCGGCCGTGCGATCTTCAGGGCTATTGCGGCACCGAGGTTGGATGCGTGGTGGTTCATTGGTCTGTGCTCCAGAACGTCGAGCATCTCATCATTGACCTCGTAGGCACCGGACGAGACGGGGGGCAGCAGACCGCCTCGGGACATCACGCAGGCCAGCTCCTCAAGAGGCTGTCCGTGCTTTTCGAGGGTCTCCAGCACTATCGGCAGTCTGTATGGTATCTGTGAAAAGATCGTCGAGTAACCAAGCAGAGCATTCGTGTCATGTTTGACGTCCTCCTGCCAAAGCTGCTGAGTATCCTCATATACTGCGATCTTAGTCGAGGAGGAACCGGGGTTAAGGACCAGTATCCTCATTTCCCGAGCTCCCTGGTGATCAGGGCGGCCATCGCTATCGAGTTGAACTTTTCGTCGGCGTCAGAACCGCGGGAAGCGAGGATCACAGGCACCTTTGCCCCCATGACAACACCGGCCATCTTGGCGCCAGCGGTCACTGTGAGGCATTTGCCCAGGATATTTCCCGCGACGATATCCGGAAGGATAAAGCCGTCAAAATCCCCGGAGTACGGGCAGTCATAGCCCTTATGCTCGGCTATTTCCCTGCTCATCGCACAGTCATAGGATATAGGTCCTACGATCCTGCAGCCGGTGATCTCTCCGCGTTCGTTCATCCGCTGGAGCTCCGCCCCGTCCACAGTCACCTGGATCTTGGGGTTTTCTTCTTCCACGTGGCATACCGCGGCGAGCTTCGGTTCATCCCAGCCGAGGGCATGAAGGGCTTTCACGGCGTTGTTTACGATCTGCACTTTCGTATCCAGATCGGGGTAAAGGATCATCCCTCCGTCAGAAGTCATGAACAGTTTATGGTAACCGGGTATCTCAAAGAGGGCGACGTGGCTCATCATGCCTTCCCCCCTCAGCCCGTTCTCCCTTTTTACCAGAGGTCCAAGGAAGCTCTTTGAATCTACCATACCCTTCATCAGAACATCCGCCCTGCTTTCGCGCACCTGGTCGACGGCTACCTGCGCGGGATTTTCCCCGCCGGCGTCCACGATCATCGCGTCCGGAATATCTGCGCCTTCCTCATCGAGGATGCGGCGTATCACCGTATAGTCTCCAACGAAAAGCGGTTCTGCAATGCCAGCCTCTCTGGCCTTCAGTCCGGAATCTACTACCGACTTGTCCCCGGCTCCGGCGATGGCGACAACGCTCATCTTTCCGGGATTATCAGTGGCTTTCCTTACGAGTTCAGCAAAATCTTTAAGCATCCTGTCCTCCTTACATCGCGTAGCCCGCGTTGAAAGCGGCCTTGTTGAGATCTATGGTCTTGGGAGGCACGCTGCTCTCTATTATTCCCATCCAATCTGCTGCCTCCAGGTGCATCGCTTTGACCATGGCGCCAAGCAGCACTATGTTGGCGACGACTACATTGCCCAGCTCCGCAGCTACCTTATTGGCTTCTACCACCATGACGTTGGGTACTGTTTTTTCCAGTTCGTCCAGTATGCCGTGGGGATATTCCGCGGCTCCCTGAAGGATAGGAAGTCCGTTCAGCTCGCAGGTATCCGTGATGACGATGCCTCCTTCCCTGAGATAAGCGATGTTGCGTATCGCCTCGCATTTTTCAAAAGAGATGATTATATCCGCCTGACCGAAGCCAAGGGAAGGCGAATATACCTTTTCACCGTACCTGACCTGGGTAGTGACGGCGCCGCCGCGCTGGGCCATGCCGTGTATCTCGCTCATCTTCACGTCGTATCCCAGATCCATTAGACCTTTGGTGAGAATATTGGAAAAAGTGACCGTGCCCTGTCCGCCTACGCCGCAGAGCAGTATTCCTGTGGTAGCCATTAGAATTCTCCTCCTTTGATAATCGCGCCGAAGTGGCATTTCTGAGCGCACAGACCGCAGCCCGTGCACTGTGCCGGATCGATCTTCGCAGCCCCGTTCTCGAACGAGAGCGCGGGACAGGTAACGCCGATGCAGACCTTACAGCCGGTGCATTTTTCGGTATCGACTTTATAAAATTTGCCTGCGTTGGCCTTCCTGACTTCCTTGATAAGGGCGCAGGGACGCTTGGTTATGATGACGAACGGACCGGTATGATTTATGCCGTCGTTGAGAGCGGCCTGCATGGCTTTGATGTCCAGCGGGTCGACTACCCTGATGTTCTCGTCTGTAAAGCCTATGGCGCGTACCACCGCTTCGATCGAGATTGCCGGTTTGTCCTCACCCATCAGATTCTTCGTGGTGCCGGGATTGTCCTGGTGTCCTGTCATTGCGGTGATGGAATTATCCAGCACGCAGGCGATCACATTCACCTGAGTGGAGAAAATATCGAAAAGCCCGTTGACACCGGAATGGAAGAACGTTGAGTCGCCCACCATACCGAGGACCTTTCTCTTGTCGCCCTGCAGCTCGAGGGCTTTCGCCATCCCGACGGTGGAAGAGAAACCTGCTCCCATGCAGAAAGAATAATCATATGTCCCCAGGCCATAGCAGCCTATATCACCGGCGAGGACCAGTCTTTTGTGGCTGCGGCTGATGACGTCGAAGAATCCCCTGTGCGGGCATCCCGCACAGAGCATGGGCGGGCGTGAGGGAACTTCCCCTGCGACCTCGTATACGCTGGGATCCTTCACTCCGGTAAGGGCTTCCTTCACTACTGCCGAGTTGAGCTCGCCGCATCCAGGTATCTTATCCTTACCGACGCATTTGAAGCCCAGCGCCTTTACCTCTGTTTCGAGGAACGGGTCGTTCTCCTCGACTATATAGAGCGTCTTCTGCTTTGATGCGAAATCGGAGATGAGCTTTTCGGGGAACGGGTATGTGAGGCCGAGCTTGAGGATATTGACCGAATCCCCGAAGACCTCCTTGACATACTGATACGAGATGCCAGAAGTGATCACGCCTGTATCGGAGCCGTTGTCTTCGACCTTATTGAACGGAAGCGTCTCTGCGTCCTCGGCGAGTCTTCTGAGGTTGTCCTCGACGATGGGATGGCGCTTCAGCGCGTTGGCAGGCAGCAGAGAGTATTTTTCCTTGTTGTAAACATAGGGCTTGACATCAGCCCCGCTCCTATCGCCCAGCTCCACAAGGCTCTTGGAGTGGCAGACCCTCGTAGTCATCCTCAAAAGGACCGCTGTGTCGTATTTTTCGGAAAGCGCGAAGGCGTCGCGCATGAAATCCTTGCATTCCTGGGAATCGGATGGCTCCAGCATCGCCAGCTTGGCATGCGGCGCGTACCAGCGGTTATCCTGCTCGTTCTGAGAGGAATGGCAGCCGGGATCGTCCGCATCGACAAAAACGAGGCCTCCGTTCACCCCTGTATAGCCTGCAACGAAGATCGGGTCGGTAGCCACGTTCATTCCGACATGCTTGAAGGTGACCATGCTGCGTGCTCCTCCGACAGCGGCACCGAGGCCGACCTCAGCTGCCACAGCTTCGTTAGGCGCCCATTCGCAGTAAATATCATCTTTGTAGAGCGCGACATTTTCCAGGATCTCCGTCGACGGGGTTCCCGGATAAGCCGCCGCCACAGTGACGCCGCCTTCCCATGCGCCGCGGGCGACAGCCTCGTTGCCGCTCATAATTACCTTGCTCATAAGCCTCATCCTTTCATTTAAAGAGAATTGATTGATGTATTCTTCCTTTATCTATAATAAGAACTTCCTTCATACTTAGCAAGGGGAAAAGGAAAAGAATCCTGCCGGATCGTTCGTGTATGAGAAAGGCATGTCTAATGTCTGCAGTGCATAAAAAAACCGGCTCCGTTTGGAGCCGGGACCGGCGAAGCGCCGTTTTATCCATAAAATAAAACGGTGCGGATAACAGGAGTTGAACCTGCATGAGAGATTCTCACACGGACCTGAACCGTGCGCGTCTGCCAATTCCGCCATATCCGCATCGAAGATATATTATCACAACTCCCGCCGCATGTGAAGTGTTTTTTTTAAATTCTGCCAGGCATGCTTTTGGACAAGGAATATCAAGTAAAAATACTTGACAGGCGTCCCAGGCTTCTGATATACTGCCTAGGCGAGGAAAAATGGACAAGCGCTTCAGGATGGTCTGGCTTACGGATATCTACGGCCCTCTGCTGACCGAAAAACAGCGGGAGGCATTGACCAAATACTACGACGAGGATTTCTCCCTCTCAGAAATAGCGAAGGACTTCGGCTCGAGCCGTCAGGCGGTGAGCGATCTAATAAAGAGGAGCGAAGCCGTCATCGAGGACTATGAGGAAAAGCTCGGGCTCTATGAGAAATTCACGGAGAATTCCGCCCTGCTCGATGAGCTCGCGAAGTTCGCCGCAGGGAACAGAGAAGCTATGGCGATCATCTGGAAACTGAAAGAAAACATTTAGGAGAAGCAATGTTCGACCAGCTAGGCGAAAAGATTCAGAAAGCCTTCAAGAAGCTGAGCGGCAAGGGACTGCTCAACGAGAAGGACATCGACGATACGCTCAGGGAGATCCGCATGGCACTCCTCGAGGCGGACGTCAACTTCAAGGTGGTCAAGAGCTTTTTGGCCGATGTCAAGACGGAAGTGATGACCGAAGAGGTCATGCGAAGCCTCACGCCTTCCCAGCAGGTCATAAAGGCTGTGGACAGGGTCCTCACGAAGCTCCTCGGTGGCATCACCGCGGACCTAAAACTCTCGGGCAACCCTGCGGTCATCATGCTTGCCGGTGTCCAGGGAAGCGGCAAGACCACTTCAGCGGCAAAACTCGCACTGTATCTGAAGCAGAAGGGCAAAAGGGTCCTTACAGCAGCCTGCGATACCCACAGGGCCGCGGCTGCAAAACAGCTCGAGATACTCTGCAAATCTATCGGCGTGGACGTAAGGTCCTTCAGGGAAGGAGAGACCGCGGATGAAGCAGCGGCCAACTCCTTTAAGGAAGCGAAAGCCGGTGCGTATGACGTCTTGATAGTCGACACGGCAGGACGTCAGCATGTAGACGAAGAGCTCATGGACGAGATAACCCGGATCGCCAAAGCAGTCAATCCCTGCGAGATCCTCTTTGCCATCGACTGCATGGCTGGACAGAGCGCCGTCGATTCCGCGAAAGCTTTTGATGAAGCCCTGAAGGTAACAGGTTTCATCCTTACGAAAGCGGATTCCGACGCCAGAGGGGGTGCAGCTCTTTCGGTCAGCTATATCACTGGTCGCCCGATCAAGTTCTCGGGCACGGGCGAAAAACTCGGTGACTTCGAGGTCTTTCACCCGCAGCGCATGTCTGGCAGGATCCTCGGCATGGGGGACATGCTGACCCTTATAGAAAAGGCAGAAAAGGCCTCCGATGCGGAGACTCAACTGAAGCTGGCCAAGAAGATGGCTAAGAATCAGTTCACTCTTGAGGATTACCTGACTCAGTTGGATTCCCTTCAGAAAATGGGCGGTATCGGAGAAGTGCTCAAGAGCATACCAGGGGCCGCGGGTAAGCTTAAAGGCATAACCGTGGACGAGAAAGCCATAGTCCGCGTCAAGGCGATAATACAGTCCATGACAGTAAAGGAAAGGGAGGAGCCTTCCATCATCAACGCCTCCCGAAGGAGACGCATCGCCGCCGGGAGCGGAACCACCGTCACCGACGTCAACCGCGTCCTCAATTCCTTCAGCGAGATGAAAAAGATGATGAAGCGTATGAACGGCAATAAGCGGAAAATGAAATTCCCGTTTATGTAATAAAGAATAATCAACAGAAAGGCATACAAAATGGCAGCAAAAATCAGATTGAAGAGAATGGGTGCGAAGAAGGCCCCCTACTACAGGATCGTCGTGGCGGATGACAACACAACACGCGGAGGAAAAGCCATCGCAGAGCTCGGCAGCTATGACCCAAGGACCAAGGAAGTGAAAATCGATGCCGAAGGGTCAAAGAAGTGGCTCTCCAACGGCGCGATCCCCACACCTACAGTCAAGGATCTCCTCAAAAAGAACGGAGTCCTCTGATAAGGAGGCCGGGCGTTGAACGAACTGATCGAATTCATCGCGAAAAGTCTGGTCGATCATCCCGATGCCGTAAGGCTGACTGAAAAAAAGAAGGACAGGCTCACAGTCCTCGAGCTGCACGTGGCACCGGGAGACATGGGCAAAGTCATCGGCAGACAGGGAAGGATCGCCAAGGCGATACGCACGGTTCTCAAGGCATATTCAGTTAAGCACAATACCCATGTAGTCCTGGATATCATAAATGACTGAAAAATCGCTTTGGACGGATGCTCACAAGCAGGTTCTATACTTAATAAAGCATTTTGCATCTGTCTTACAAAGATGGAAACGACATATCGGTCTGCC
This sequence comes from Eubacteriales bacterium, assembly GCA_024685545.1. Classification (GTDB taxonomy): domain Bacteria; phylum Bacillota; class Clostridia; order Eubacteriales; family Anaerofustaceae; genus JAAYHF01. Next base: position 36,652 of record JAIKVR010000023.1, read on the forward strand.
GCTTATGCGACAGACCGATATGTGTTATCTTGATTAATCATTATCTACTTTACAGGGATCTATAGAAACTTACCGCCCCTGCAATCTCCTTTTCATCAGGATGCCCTTTGGCTATACCGCCGATCAGCCTGAACGGGCCGAAGGTATCAAAACCGAGGCAGTCATATTTTCCGATTTCGCGGCAGTGCTTATTTTCCGCAATTTCGCGTATTCCCTTCAGGAACCCGCCGACCGGCGCCCCATGGGTATAGATATAGAATACATCCTTATTTTCCGGCAGATTCTCAGATGCATAAGACAGAATCTGTTTTGCCATGCTACTGAAGTAGATTCCTGAAGCGAATCCGATGCGGTCATAGGAGGTCAGATCGGTCACCTCCGTTGCCGTCACATCGATCAGCGTGACTTCTTCCGAAGCAGCGATGGCATCCAGCAGCTTTTTCGTATTGCCATGATGTTTGGAATAATAAATAATTGCTATCTTCACCGTCAAACCTCTTTTTATTTTTTAGCTACTGCGGCTGTGATCTGCTGATCTGGCGCTCACCTGTATGAATGGTTCTTATCAATCGGAGCATGGTCTTCAGCCGCTCCGCATAAACAAGCATGAGCCTTTTCATGGTTCCTTTCCCACAATCCCGAGGCTATATCCTAACTTTATTATATACACCATCCGGCAAAAGGATGCCATGGTATAACGAAGAGTTTTCATCTACCCGGATCAAAAAAACAGGTGCATGTTCAGCGCCTGACTTCTCAATATGATCCTGTTCCAGTTAAGCGAAATAGTCTCTTATTTGCTGATCCGTCCTCCATCGATGGGGATATATGTGCCAGTAGTATAGCTGGAGGCATCGAATGCGAAGCAAAGAAGGATGCCGTTCAGTTCGCCGTCTGCACCGATCCTCTTCATCGGGGAGTTTGCTTTGATAAACCGCAGGAATCCTTCATCGGAAACCAGCTGGCCTGTCATTTCGCTGGCGAAGTAAGCCGGGCTGAACGCATTAACGGTAATATTGTATTTTGCCCATTCAACAGCAAGACCCTTGGTCAGCATCAGAACATCGCCCTTTGAAGCGCAGTAGGAAACCAGCGGAACATATTCCCTCCCAACCTTAAAATGGATGGAGCCGAGATTGATGATCTTTCCGTATTTCTGCCCGATCATGATCTTACCGGCTTCCTGCGAGCAGTTGAAGGTTCCATATAGATTCGTTTTAATTATGCGGTCCCATTACTCATAGGCGAACTCTTCCATCGGATAAGAACATGCGATACCGGCAGTGTTGACAAGAATGTCGATCCTGCCATAATGCTTTTTGATAGTTGCGACAGCTTCTTTTACGCTCTGAGGATCGGTAACATCGCAACTTGAAACAAAGCACTCTGCTCCAAGGGCCTCGATCTGTTTCTTGACCTCTTCCGTTTCTCGACACGGCGCGCAGTAAGAGCAAGCTTGCACCCCTGTTCCGCCAGGCATAAGGTTTTTCGCAAGCTTTTAACGAATTTTGAATTAATGCACCACCCAGTAGTATTGCGACATTTTTCCCCTGGTCAAGCCATAGTCTCCTTGAAACCCGCAGGGCTCTCATCGTTCTCTGGAAAGAAGATATCCGCCATCGAAAGAGGACTGCTTTTCAATCTGTGATCCGTTTTTCAAAGCTGTTTCCATTCCTTAATTGCCTTGGCTAATGAGGATCGCTCTTAACCTCCAATGATCCGTTTATACTGGTTCTTAAGGTGCTCAAGGGAAGGGCTTTGAACACTCCCGCCACTTATAGAAGTGTGGGATTCCTGCTTCAACGCTGCAGCTTATATACGGCGACATATCGCCGTATACAGAGGCCGCCGGCTCCACAGGCGTTGTGGATTCGGACAGTTCCTGCCCTATCGTGATGGGATGCTGTATTACATGTCTATGCCATATCCCTCAGGTACTCTCTGACTCCTTCTTTAAGGATGTTCATTGCGGCATTTATGTCGCGCTGGTGCGATGTCCCGCAGACAGGACATACCCAGTGACGGATCTTAAGATCCCTTAACTCACTTTCGGTATTACCGCACACATGGCATGTCTGACTTGACGGAAACCACCTGTCGACTTTGATAAGTACCTTCCCCCGGTCACTGAGCTTATACTCAAGGAACTTAAGGAACATCCCGTATCCGTTGTCCAGCGTGGCTTTACCGTTGCCGAATTCCTTTCCCGCCATCGACTTTAAGTCCAGATCCTCCACACAGACTATGTCGTACGAATTGGCTGTCTTCGCTGACTGCTGGTGGCAGAAGTCCTTCCTCTGGTTTGAGATATGACGGTATGCCTTCGCTATCTTTATCTTCTGCTTCTCGTAGTTTTTGGACCCATTCTTCTTATGTCTCAGTCCTCTCTGGCGTTTCGTGAGTATGTCCTGCGCTTTTCTGAAGTATTTCGGTGAACCGCAGATATTGCCCTCTGAGTCGGCATAGAACCCGTCGGACTTGTAGTCAAGACCTATGGCTCTACTGATATCAGGCGTATAGCATACCGGGACGTCATCATACTCGAAGCAGCAGGAGATATACACAGTATGATCCCTCTCTATCGTAAGGACAGCGTTCTTTAGTCTCCACCCATCAGGAACATCTCGTACAGGTACGATCCTGACTCGTCCGAGCTTCGGCATGACCAGAAAGCCTTCTTCTATCCTCAGGTTGTTGTTTACACACATAGTGGTATATGACCATCTTGATGTATGCTTTGACTTGAACTTAGGGGCTCCCTGTTTCCTGTCAAAGAAGTTCTTAAAGGCTGTATTGAGATGCCTGAGCGACTGCTGGAGAGCTATGGAATCGACTTCCCTGAGCCAGGGCAGCTCTTCCTTCAGACCGGTGAGCCATTCGGAAAGCTTATTATAGTTGACAGAAACGTGTTCCTCCTGATATCTATCGTTCCTGTACTCGAGGGCTTTGTTATAGACATAGCGGCAGGAACCGACTGTTTTCATGGCGAGTTCGAACTGATCATATGTCAGATATGCTCTGTATCTGAATGCCCTGTTGCCCATGGCGGTACTCCTCTCTGTGCTGTTATTGTAGCACAGGAAAGAATATTCTGCAAACGTATGTTCGATTTTCTGTCTTATACATGTCAATGAGAACAGAGAAAGCAGAACTCACGCAATGATTATCAGGCGCCAAGACTCATTGCTTGTTTACAGCAGATCCCTGGTGCGATCCATCTCACCGCTGACAGAAGCGGGAGTATTCTCGCAGATTCTTGGTAAATTGTTCTACATATTGTATACGCAATATTGTCATATTATTTCTTGACAGACATACCGCGGTATGTTACTATTAAGGCGCAGTTCGGTATGTGATACCGACCATTTATTCAGGAGGGAAAATTATGGCAGATCTCAGCAATTTAGCCCAGTTCATGGGTGATCTGGATGAGGAAGGCGTGCTCGGAATCATCGACAAGTTAGTAGAGGAAGGCGCAGGGGCAAACGAAGGCAACGAAGCAATCATGGAATTGCAGAAGGGCATGAACACCGTTGGCGATCTTTTCGAAAAAGGTGAATACTTCGTTGGAGACCTTATCTTCGCGGGAGAGATACTGACCGAAGCGATCGAGAAGTGCAAACCGCTTATTGCGGGAACGACTACGGAAAAGCTCGGCGTCATGGTGCTTGGCACTGTGCACGGCGACCTGCATGACATCGGTAAAAATATCTTTAAAAATATGGTGGAGATAGCCGGTTTCGAAGTACACGACATCGGCATCGATCAGGCTCCGGAAGCTTTCGTGGACAAAATCAAGGAGACCGGCGCCGGATACGTCGGCATGAGCGGGGTACTGACCCTCGCGCTCGACTCCATGAGAGAGACCGTAGATGCCTTGAAAGAAGCAGGTCTAAGAGATAAGCTGAAGGTCATCATCGGCGGAAACTGTGTTACGGCGGAAGCCTGCAAGACCATCGGAGCGGACGCCTGGACCACCAATGCCGCGGAAGGCGTCAGGATATGCAAGGGCTGGGCAGGAAAATAAACGTAACGGATATAATAAAAGGAGCCGTGTGAACTGCGGCTCCTTTTTATATGTACTGTTTTTGTTATCTCCTCTTCTTCCCGTAGGCGATGGCTTCGACCTCGATAAGGCCGCCCTTGGGGAGCTTGCTCACTTCCACGCAGCTGCGTGCTGGGAACTGTTTGAAGTATTTCCCGTAGATCTCGTTGAAGGCCGCAAAATTATTCATGTCGGTGATGAAACAGGTCGTCTTCAAAACATCGTCCATCGTAAGGCCCGCTTTTTCGATGATGGCCTTGACGTTCTCCATGGACTGCACAGCCTGGGACGCAAGATCCTCTCCGGCGAATTCACCTGTCTCGGGCACAGTGCCGAGCTGGCCAGAAACGAACAGGAGATTGCCGCCTTTCCTCCCCTGGGAATATGGGCCGATAGCTGCCGGAGCCTTTGATGTCGCTATAGTCGTGATGCCGCGTGATGTGTTCTTCTTCATGATGTGATTCCTCTTTTCCCGGCCGAAAGCCGTGGTTTTTCTCTTCAACGCTATTATAATATAGGTGTCAGTTTTAATCAACCAACGCCATATCCGGTTTATTTAAAGGAGATACATCATGGATATAAAGTTGCTGATCAATCCGCATAAGAAGGACTCGTCCCTGCCGCCTTCTTTCAACGACGGGAACTACCGCACCATAAGAGCCTTCCATCAATCGCTCGCAGAATACCGTCCGACTCCTCTGATCCCTCTCGCAGACATGTCGAAGCGTCTGGGTGTAGAAGGAATATATGTAAAAGACGAATCGCAGCGGTTCGGCTTGAACGCATTCAAGGCTCTGGGGGCCTCCTGGGCTATTCACAGGATAATCACGGGCGGCAGGCAGGTCAACGCCTTCGTCACAGCCACCGACGGCAACCACGGAAAGGCCGTAGCCTGGGCAGCCAGAAAAGAAGGAAAACCGGCATACGTATTCATGCCTAAGGGCAGTGCAGAAAACCGTGTCAGGGCGATACAGGATTTCGGAGCCGTCGTAAAAGTGACAGACTCCTCCTATGACGACACCGTCGCCTTTGCCCGTTCCTTCGCGGAGGAAAACGGCTATGCGCTGGTGCAGGATACGGGGATGGAAGGCTACACGGATATACCCATGGATATAACTATGGGTTACACGACTATGGCATGGGAAGCTGCAGAAACGCTCACGGAACAGGGAATTGTCCCGACACACGTTTTTCTGCAGGCCGGGGTCGGCTCGATGGCAGGAGGCGTGATGGGACTGCTGCTCGATTACTATAAGGAGAACGCGCCGATGATCGTCACGATGGAACCATTTGCAGCGGATTGTGTATTCCAGAGCGCCCTGGAAAACAGGAGCGTGACTGTTGACAGCGAGGAGCCTACGATAATGGCCGGACTTAACTGCGGCACAGTGAGCACTTGCACCTACGGCATGCTGATGGACAGAACCGACGCCTTCATTTCATGTTCGGACAGCGTTGCCGCCGAAGGGATGAGGATCCTGGCGTACCCGGAAGGCTCAGACGGCAGGATCATCTCCGGGGAATCCGGTGCAGTAGGTGCCGGGATCGTCTCTTACCTGTGCGGAAAGCCGGAATACATCCGGCTCAGAGACGAGCTGAAGATCGATGAAAACAGTGTGATCCTGCTCTTTTCCACCGAAGGAGCAACCGACCCGGATAACTACAAGAGGATCGTCGGGGAAGGCGTTCTGCGGTAATGAATTCAGACATTCCGCTTGACTATGCAAAGTGGAATTGATAGAATATCTTTTGCACGGAAAGTGGGGGCGTAGCTCAGCTGGGAGAGCGTACGGTTCGCATCCGTAAGGTCGAGAGTTCGAATCTCTTCGTCTCCACCAAAGCGAATAATCCAACAACAAATATCGGTGGGATTATCGCTTTTTTTGCTTGCAATACTTATTATCAACTGACAGTATATCTTTAATAAACAGGAAAGATTCCACAGTTGTTCTCTATTCATCACGTTTAGTCTTTGCAATAATCGTTTGATCACATTAATAGAGAAACCGCTTTCCCGTTTTGTTCTAAAACAGAAGAGCGGCTTTGTTCAATCAGGCAGCTATCAACTACCAATACCTATTTCTATTTTTTCGATAACGTCTTTCTTCTTCCTCTTCTTCTTCTTCTCGGTGGCGTCTTTCTTCCTCCTCTTCTTCACGCAAGTATTCACTGTCATCCCAATTGTTTACGTATTTTCCTTGATCCCAACTAAAACCATTACGGTCGATATTTTCGTATTTACCTGATTCATAATTAAAACACCATTTTGTCATTTAGTCATCCTCCTTATTCAAGATAAATTGCAGCATCTCAAAAGCAGCTGTTTTTTTAGCATCCTTTTTTGATGAGGATACCGCATCAAAGTATGTATCGTATTCATCGATATGACACTCTGCTGTCCATACAGGATTGCCGTTTTCATCGTGTTTAAGATTAAATTGATAGGTAGGAATCGAAAAATACCCTCTTCGGGCAAGAATCTCTAGCTGGCTGATAGCTTCGTCTTTATTTGGATTATCAATTTCATCTCGTATCGTAATCTCTTCAATAATGCCTTTCTTTTTCAGATCTTCATATGCAAGCTTGCAAACATTCATCCGAGCTTCGCTTTTGGACGCACCGAATCCCCGATAGATCGGAAGATCATCAAGGAGTTTCAATTCGCAATGATACTTTAACCTCGAATAATCGTAACCAACAAGCGGAAACTGCTGTGAAATGCCTTCAAATGGAATATACCAGGTTGAGGTGTAGGATGCTTCTTTGAACCAAAACAGGGGATTAACACCGTTCACTTGTTCGTCCCAATCCTGAATCATACGAACGTAATTGTCATCTTCGTCGTTCAGGAAAAAATCTTCCGGCAATATCATGGCTTCCACGACGGAGCATATCTTCGAAAAATCCCAGTCACAATCAAGCACAACTGCACCGAGAATCGCCTCGAACAGATCTTCTTTGACAGATGGTTCTTCGGAAATGTGATTCTTGATGTCTCCTTTTCCCATAAATAGCTGTTCGGCAAAACCCATTTCACCAATTCTGCGCGCAAGAGTGAATTTCTGAACCATTCGGCTTTTGATCTGTGTCAATTTCCCTTCGTCAACAGAACAGACGAATTTATTCTGAGTTTTGCCATATTTTGAAACAAGCAAATTAACGACAGCGAGATCAAGCGCCTTGTCTCCAATGAATTCGAGGATCTCGTTGTCCTCCCCTCCGTTTTCGCTCGCATACGAGCTGCGGGTGAACGCCTGCAGCAACAAGTCAGGATTTTTGAAAATATATCCTATTTGCCCCTGTACCATGTTGATGAGTAATGTGTTTTCCATAAATAATCCTTTCAGTGTTATTACGCTAAAAGGCATAATAAAAAGTCCGACTCCGTTTCTGCACGCAAAGAAACTTTGTCAGACATGATAAATCAAATATAATTCTTTGTTTTCATTAGTTTGTCCAGACTCACTTTCATAAGAAAGGATAAACACTGTAAACAATGTCTCAGATTTAACTCATTATGCCTCTAACATTTGTAGATTATCATATATTCCGGCGATTTGTCAATGGTGTGGATGTTCTGTCCTCAATACATTTTATCTAGCAAAACTCAAAGTAAGTTCCAAAATGAAACGGCCATTGACCTTAACTACTAAGGGAAGAAATCATCTTTTTAGTTATTTCTTATACTTCATTAATCACACATCGGGAACATGGACAAGAAGCCTCGTATATAAAAAAGCCCCTCTCGCCTGAGAGGGACTTTATTTTCGTTACTTTGCTAACTCCGTCACTCTGGTCTCCCTGATAACATTGATCTTAATCTGGCCTGGATATTCCAGTTCATTCTCGATCTGGTCGGCGATCTGTCTGGCGACGTGCACCATCTTAAGGTCGTCTACTTCTTCGGGCTTGACCATGATGCGCACTTCCCTTCCTGCCTGTATGGCGTAGCACTTGGACACGCCGTCAAAGCTGTTGACCAACTCCTCTATCTTCTCCAGGCGCTTGGTATAGCTTTCCAGAGATTCTCTCCTTGCTCCGGGGCGCGCAGCGGAAATGGCGTCAGCCGCCTGTACGAGGACCGCCTCCACGGTCTGCGGCGCGATATCGTTGTGGTGCGCTTCCACACAATGGATGATCTCTTGCTTCTCCTTGTATTTCTTCAGCAGGTCGACCCCTACCTGAACGTGAGAGCCTTCGACCTCGTGGTCGATGGCCTTACCGATATCATGAAGGAGCCCTGCCCTGCGGGCTATATAGGCGTTAGCACCGAGTTCATCAGCCAGAAGTCCTGCCAGGATCGAGACCTCCAGTGAGTGCTTGAGCACGTTCTGGCCGTAGCTCGTCCTGTAGTTCAGCCGTCCGATGGTCTTTACCAGCTCCGGGTGCACCTTGCCCACATCCGTCTGCAGTACGGCCTGTTCCCCGAGTTCCCTCATCTTCTGAGTGATCTCGGCCTCGGCCTTTTTTACGGTCTCTTCGATACGGGCCGGATGTATGCGCCCATCGACGATGAGCTTTTCAAGAGCGATCCTGGCGATCTCACGGCGTACAGGATCGAATCCGGAAAGGATGACCGCTTCCGGGGTATCATCTATGATGAGGTCTATGCCGGTGGCTGCCTCAAGGGATCTGATATTGCGGCCTTCGCGCCCGATAATGCGTCCCTTCATCTCGTCGCTGGGCAAGTTCACCACGGATACCGTGGATTCCGCTACGTAATCGGCAGCACAGCGCTGCATGGCATAGCTGATAAGTTCACGGGCCTTTTTATCGGATTCCTCCTTGGCCTCTGCTTCTTTATTTTTAATCAGGAGAGCTGTTTCTCTCGAGATCTGTTTTTCCGTTTCATCAAGTAATAGCTGTCTGGCTTCTTCAAATGTCAGCTGGGAGATCCTCTCCAGCTCCTTAATCTGCTGTTGGTGCAGCTTATTGATCTTATCTTCCTTCTGTTCCAGTTCCTTGGCTTTTCTCTGGGAGTTCTCATCCCTGCGCTCGATCTGATCAAGCTTTCTGTCAAGGGATTCTTCCTTCTGGTTGACCCTGTTCTCCAGGACCTTAACTTCGTTCCTTCTTTCCTTTATCTCACGGTCGAGATCCTTGCGGGATGCGTAGATCTCATCCTTCGCCTCATTAAGGCGGTCTTTTTTGATGCGTTCGCCCTCAGATACCGCGTCTTCCACTATCTTCGCGGCCTGGACCCTGGCGCTGTCTATCTTCTTCGCTTCGTTAGATTTGTTTATGGCAATTCCGCCCGCGATACCGACAGCAAGACTCACTGCCGCTATCAGGGCGTAAATGACAAATTCCATTGTCCTAATTCCTCCTTATGTCGTTGTCAAGCAGCTTTTCCGCTCATCGCGGATATATTACTCATGATTTTTATTCAACAGAAAAACATTTCACGATTATGTGAATTATAGCACAATCCGGCAGACTTACAGCGCACTTTATCTAAATACAATGAAGTCCCAGATTTTTTTTATTCAGCGCATATGTTATAATCTTTATATATCGAATATCCATGCAGAAAGGACACCGCGATGAGGATACTTCTGGTTGTCACAGATCCAAAGGAAAAGTATTATGACTTTGCACGAGGCGCTCTGCTTTCTGCGCACCATGAGGTATACGCCGCTTTTGCAGGAGGGCAGGGAGCACTTGAGCCGCTTGTGGCTGCCGGCAGAATCAAACCCGTGGAGTGGAGCCTCTCCGGCGAAGATCTGTCCGCCATCGCCGAAAGCACTTCGGGCGGAGAGTTGGAAAGCATCCGCAGGCGTATCATGGCGTCAAGCGGGGAGAGGCCCTTCGACGCAGTGATTCTTCAGAGCCTTTCCGACGATGTCTCCAAGATTGGAGCTGCTTTCGCAGGAGAACTCTCAAATTTCCTCTACACTTTTTTCAGCGATGACGAACTGTCTCCCGGAACGGACAAGATATCCCGCGGCATCTGCCTCGAAAAAGCCAAATTCGTGGTAGTGTCTTCTGACGAGATAGGCCGTGCCTTTATAAACGAGACCGGCAGTGCGTATATGAACAAACTCGTAAGGTGGAAGCTGGGCGTGGGAGGGCTTGACGATATCGATCAGACCAAGCGCAGTATCTCCAAATCGGAATGCCGGCGCCTCTTCTCCGAAATGTTTTCAAACCTGCTCATCGTCATGGGCAACGAGAACGACAATACCTGGCGTTACGAAGAGGCGATCGACGCACTGAAGTCAATCCCACGTCTCGTTCAGACGAGGCTTACAGTGATCATCGATGCAGCTCCTGAAAGCCCTGAGGGAAAAGAGTATATCTCCAGACTGTACAACACCCTCAACGGAGCGCTTTTCGAATACCATGTGGTCGAGGAGCCTTTGGGCAGGGAGAATTCCGCCGCCCTGCGCTGCGCCGCGGACATGTATCTGCATTTTCCTGACAGCGGGAAAATATCCGATGCGCTCGCCGAGTACATGTACAGCGAGACCTGCGCATGCTTTTTAAAGACCGATGTGGACTATGGTGATCTTGACAAGATCGGCGGAGAATTCTACACCTTCTCCGAGTTTTCCGAACTGCCTTCCATCGTGGAAAAGGTATATAAAAACCGTAGTTATTCATATAATTCCAACAGCAACCGCATCCGCCGCGCTTTCTCCTGGGAAGCTGCCTCCCCGATATGGGAATCCCTGATGAGGATGAAATAAAAAGCGGAAGGCCGATACGCGATCCGGCTGTGTTCTTTCATAATCATTATTGCTTTATCAAGGGTCTTTTATAAAGACCCTTTTTCATTTCCCTGGTTTCTCTGTGACTCACAAAATTCTCGAAACAGGATGTATTGCTGAACTCCATACATTATTCTCCCGTTAAAACGACCTCTTGTTTTCTTCCAGGGACAACAGACCGATTATAATTAATACATACGATGACCGATGACATATATAAGGAGTATGTGATGAGTAAGCTGAAATGTGAAATCTGCGGCGGAACGGATCTCATAAAGGACGGTGGCGAATATCGCTGCCGCAGCTGCGGAATGTGCTATTCGAAGGAGGAAGTGCAGAAGATGCTGTCGAAAGAAACAGACACGAACGATGCTCTTTCCATTGAAAAGGCATATGCAGACCTTGATGCAGGTGACTTCATCGAAGCCTCAAAATGCGCTTCCGAGTTATTGACAAATGATAAAACGAATGCCGATGCCTGGCTGGTGAGACTTTTAGCTGAATATGTATGTCGTTCTGCAGATGACCTGAAGGAGGCCTCCCTGCCTCTGGACATCTCGGAAAACTGGAACGGGATCATGGAATACGGCAGGACGGAAATGAAGACCGCACTTAACGCTTCCAACACGCTGATTCGCGGCAGGATCGCCTCGGCAGCAGCCGTGATATCAATGGGAAAAGAAGCCGCTGACCCGGATGAATACGACCGGGCTGCCAGTTTCCTTGAAGGCCTGCCCGGAGAAGAGCTCGACAAACTGGATCTGCCGTTCAGCTTCCGCCCAGTTTTCGGCTCCTGGGAAGGAGAGCCTATCGTCTGGCGAAAACTCGCATCCTATGGCGGGAACACGCTCATGATAACGGAAAAGTGCCTGTGTATTTTCCCTTATAATGATACCTACAGCCCGGTCACCTGGGAGAGCAGTACCCTGCGGATCTGGCTTAACGGCGAATTCTTCTCTGGGGCATTCAGCTCCGAAGAACAGGATTGCATCGCCGAAGTTCTTCTTTCGAACAATGATAACGGGAAATACGGGTCCTCGGGAGGGAATAAAACGTCGGATAGGGTCTTTGCCCTCAGTCTGGAGGAAGCCGAAGGGCTGTTTTCCGACGACGCGGACAGGTCGGCTCAGCTGAACGGTGAGAGCTGCGGCTGGTGGCTGCGCTCCCCGGGCTATGATCCTCTGCATGCTTCCGCGGTGCTGTTTGACGGAGATATCTATTCCTCCGGCAACTACGTGAACTATGACAGATGCTCAGCAAGACCAGCGTTATGGATCAACGAAGAGAAGCTGAAGGATCGTTGATACCTAAAACATGATCCGGGGAACAACAAAAGGAATAAACCACTCCCCTCGGGACGGATCTGACAGAAATGATACGTAATATCGGTGACAGGCTGTTCTCAGCAATGAGAACGGCCTGTACTTATGTTTGGGAAAAAACCGTCTTCGTCTTCAGGCAGCCACGCCTCATTATGCTGCTCTTCTATTGCGGCGGCCATCGGACACTGATACAATCATATGGTATTGACGATAAGAAAACATCACTGATACGGAGGGAAACATGGATGAACAGCAACAGATGAAAGGATATCTCTTGCCGAAAAAGGGCGTTCTCATTGCGGGCTTCATCCTGCTTGCCGCTGCGGCAGCCCTTCTTGCCTTCGGTATATACAGGGGCACCCGGGATTTCGAAAGCCAGGCCGTGCCTTTTGAGGACTTCAGCAATAAAGGCGATTATGTTTATATTGACGTAGCAGGGATCTCGGACTGGGTATACAAATACGACGACGGCGTCTACTATGCCGCCGAGGATCCAACGGGCTATTTCTACATCCTGCGGATGAGCAAACATAATGCCGTATATATGCCTGAACAGGAGAAATACTGGCAAAGACCAGACGACGACAGCGTCCCAATGCCTGAACCGATCAGAGTATACGGAATCGCACAGAAAATTGGGGATGACCTTAAGGATGCTTTTGCACAGGTATTCGACATAACGGGCAGTGACGTAGACTATTATTTCGGCTATCTCTACCTGGATACCACCAGCGACCCAGGCACAGACATGATGTGGATGTGCATTACCGGGGCTCTTTTCAGCTTCCTTTCCTCACTGGTATGCCTAGCGATCTATCTGCCGGCTTATTCTGCGATGAAAAAGAGCGTAAAGGAATTAGAAGAGCGCGGAGAAACGGAAAGAGCCGCCTCTGCCTTTGCTTTTTCAGGAGAAGAAATGCTGAACGGGGCCATGAAGGCAGGAGGTGATTACCTCTTCGTAAAGAATACAGGAATCGTATTGCGTTTTGACGACATACTCTGGGCGCACATCAGGACCATCAACGGGACCATTCATACCCTCGCGCTGTACACACGAAGGCTCCATAATGTTAGTATAGGTTCGCTTAAGGGAAATGAAGGAAAGGAACAGCTCGCCGAAGCCATAGACATGATACAAACCAGGAATCCCAACGCACTGCTCGGCTTTACGGATGAGAACAGGAAGCTGTATCAGCAGCTGAAAGGTGGTAGTCGAGGCCAGCGATAACACAAAGCGTCTTCTTTCTGTTGACCACGTCAGAGATAATCAGGAACATTACATAGGATTTCTTCACGTACTTAAATCGTATTGATTATTTCAGTCGGTGCGCTCAGATCAGTATCCGGGAAAGTAGCCAGACCAAAAATATGATGACCAGGAAAACCAGCGTGGCGACACCCTGGCCATATCTGGATGATATCAGAATATCCACATCCCTGTAATTGAAGTACAACCAGATCATCGAAGCGATAAAAAGGATCAGAAGAAAAACCTTTAGAAGCTCCCATCTGCGATAACCAAAAAGATAATAAACCGCAGTCAGCACCAGACTGACTGCGCCAAGGAACACCAATCCCTTTATTCCACTGCTGCCGGCTGCGACAATGCGCAGCAGATCCGGCATAAATACATACAACGCGACCGCAAAGAGGACGATCCCTCCCGTCAACAGATACTCTTTTATCATTTTCATTGTAATCCTGCCTAAATTCGGGATTTAGAAGTCAAACCTGAAGATGCATTTTCCCGCAGCACCATCGTTTACTCTCATATCGTTGTCCTCCGGCAATTCCGCGATCTCCAGCATCTCGCCATTCAGGTATTCGAGGTTTTTTCTTGACGGCCAGTTGTCAGGGTCGCAGGTTATATACAGATAATCCATCCCATGCTTCTTCGCGAGCTCAAACAGCAGCATGCACGCCTTTGCCGCATAATGGTGTCCGCGGTATTTTTCATCGACAGCATACCCGATATGTCCTCCGTAATACAGACCGTCAGTATAACCGATCCGAAGGTCGCAGCGTCCCATACTATTCCCCTGTTTGTCGCAGATCAAAAAATGATATGCCGGGACCCAACTACGCACAGGGTCGGCTTCGGTTGTCTTTTCCAGAACCAGTCTGATCTCATCGCTTTCTAAAAAAGATGTATCTAAGAAATCCATATCTTTATTCTGCAATTCTGAATTTTGCAATTATTAATCCCTTTTCACAAGCGCAGCGCATCAATCTGCAGGTTGTTTCAATCCAAACGCCAACCACCGGCCATCTATATCCTCGATAACGAATTCCTTGTTCTGATAGTCTGTTACGTTGAGAGGTCTGGTGATCAAAACTCCCCTGGATATTAGTCTTCTCTCCAACTCTTCCTGATTGTCGGTATAAAAATAGGCATCGTATCCATATCCATAGAGCTCTCTGTTGGCCTGAACTCTGTCTTTATCTGCCTTGAGCAGAATGATTTCCACCTGGTCCAGATATAAGCAGACATGCGGCTGTTCAAAGTCCAGATACCCAACAGCGGTAAACCCTAATTTGCAGACGTAGTACTCTGTAGTCTTTTTCAGATCCGGAACAGGGAAAATGCAGCTTGATCCTCTGAGGCGCGCGATGCTGTTTCCCTGTATAACGGTTTCAATTCTTTTCGGCAGCTTATTCCACCCTTCCAAAATCACAAGGTGTCCATCAACATATTTTTTCCGGAAAACTTCAGCAGTTGCTCTGTCAGCACTGATCTCTTTCGGATACTCTGTATTGATCCTGTCATACTCACTCTGACTGATCTCGCTTGATGTAAAATAGTCATCATTACGATCAGCATATCCATGCCATGAAAAATACTGTTTCTTTCCATTGACTGTTCTGAAACCGCATCCGAATCTTGCCTGATTTGATATTACACGTATATCGAAATCCATGCCAGTATCCATATTTATCACCTTTACATCAGGATTTAACCGCTTTAAAACCGTCCTCAATCTCGCTGCATCTGTCCTCAATGCAGTCAATCACCATCTTATTTCGCTAAAGACCGGAGAAGCCTGTTCCAATCATTCTGCAGATCCTTTATATATGCCTCAACATATACCGGATCTGAAAATTCATGCAGGTCATAATCCTCTGCGCGGGTCAATGTCCCGGTATCGATCCGTTTCCGAATACACTGGGCAAACACTTCAAATTCCTGCAGGTATTCACGGACATCTTTCCAGTGGAAATGACCCTTTTTTGACCATTTCTCTGCCAGTTTGAAGCTAGTCGGGAGCATATAAAGGATCGTGACATCATCCAGCCAATCACATCGGATCGGATAATACAGGATACTTTTCCAGCATTCATCACTTCTGTCGCTCTTCAAAAAGCTTACCGCATGCACATAAGAGTAGAGAGCATCTTTCCCGTATCGCCTCTGTTCAAAGAACTGAACCAGATATTCCTTGCGCCATTCTTCTTCTGTCTCCTCGGATACGCGATAACCTTCATATTCATTTCCGTCCCCGTTAAGGTCCATATAAAACCGGTTCCCGCTGTATTGGATGAATAATTCTTTTGCGCGTTCTATTCCAGTCTTCATGTTTTCCCTCACTGATCAGACTTTGTCTCAACATTGTTCAACAATGCTTTTCTTGCCGAAAACGGAACTGTCAGTTTTTTTGAGTATATCCAGTGTATGATGAGATGCCCCAATCAGATCCTGCCGTTCACAGATCGTGAAATGATAGTCCATCCATTTACCGAAGGTCTCATCATCCATGGCATCAATAAACTCTCGTTTATAATTCGTTGCACCGTCTGTAGCTACGAGCTTGATCCTTTTGACAGGCACCGCTTCGTCCAGTTCCGTGATATCCTCCGTACGCACCAATTCAAAAAGATCTTTAGGTTCACTGATGCAATGCCAGTCAGGAGTAATCATTTTAAGTTCCATCACTTCATGCAAATTGTTCAGTCCGAACACATACTGAATGACGGTCGGCTCATTCATGCAATAAGCCACCAATATATAACCGCCTGTTTTTGTAACACGCACCGCTTCAGAAAGTGCTCTGTGTTTATCTTCTTTTGTGTAAAGGTGGTACATCGGTCCAAGAAGCATCGTCAGATCGAAAGTATCATCAGCAAAACGGGACAAATCCATTGCGTTCCCTTGAACTGCTGTAATTGGTTCCGTACCGTCTAATTTGGCTCTTAATATATCCAGATTGTGTTCGATCAGATCGACTGCCGTCACCCGAAGCCCCTGTTTCGCCAAGGTTACACTGTAGCGGCCTGTTCCCGCCCCGACTTCCAGGATCCCCGGATCTGAAATGCCTTTCAGACACTCTTCAATATACCTCATCGTGGTCAGATACTCCACCTGCCCGTGACGGGAGAGAAGGCGCCCTTCCTCATCATAATTGTTATAGTATTCTTCAAGATAATTCATGTCTTTCTTTCCCAAATGTCCGATATGATGCATCATCTTCCCGATCATAACGGCGAACTGTTCCAGCCACGGTAGCACTATCTCTCTGTTAACTTCATATGGAAGCATTGCAAAAGTGATTCCGTTTTGGGCCGTTTCCGTCACAGATTGCAGAAACAAGCTGTCTTCTCTGATGGTATCCCTGTTCCAGGGCATCTCCTCCAGATCGAAGTCTGCGGTTCCCGGAGCGATTTCATTGATTTCTTTCTGATCTTTCAGAAATAATATCAGTTCTTTCTGATTGTCAGTCTGTTCAAAATCTTCAGCCGCATAAAGTAAAAGCTCCAGGAAACAATCTGTTCCCTGATTGGACATGCTGAGCCATTCATTTTCAGGAGCCGCATCATTCAGCCTTATGATATTGCTCATTGTTCATTCCTCTGGTGCTCTAAAAAAGATGCGGGCACCGTTTATTTGCCCGCATCCTGTTCCGTTTTCTTATATATAGCACACAATTATCCCGTGCCTTTCGGCATAAAAGCTGTCCAGCCCTCTGGTGGTTAGGATATCCACCTCCGCAGTATCCCAGGCTTCCTTGATCTTATTCTTGAGCTTTTCAGCCATCTCCAGGTTTTGGCAATGGCTGATGATGACCTTCCCTCCGTTGTAGAGGTTTTCCTTCATGTCTGCGACGATGGTAGATAAAGCATGCAGGGGACCACGGGCCAGGCCCTTCATCTTTATTCTGCCTTCCGGATCCCCGACGCCGATGCCCCAGAGGCCAAGCTTCCCGGCTACAAATCCGGCGATCTTTTTCACTCGTCCGTTTTTTATCAGGTTCTCAAATGAGCACAGCGCAAATACCGTGCGTAGTTTATTTACGAATTCTTCCAGCTGTGCGGTAATATCGTCAAAGGGAAGGCCCTGTTTTATCAGTTCCACCGCTTTTTCGGCACAAAGAGCGAGACCGGGCCCGGTGCTCTTTGAGTTAAGGGCGTATATTTTTTTGTCGGGGTATTCTTCCTCCGCCATTTTCAGCGCTGTCATTGCAGAATTAAAACTGCCCGACATATTTGCAGTAATGGTTATCAAGATGATGTTGTCCGCTTTTCCGAAATAATCCATCCATGCCGCAGGCGAAGGGCACGCGGTCCGGCAGGCCGTGGATTCCGCTTCCATATCATCGATCATCCCGTCGACATCCAGGGAATCATTGTCGATATAATCCCTGTCTCCGATACGGATCATGAATGGTGCCTGGGCATATTGGATTCCTTCACCTCCCGGGATATTGAACAGATCGCAGCCGGAATCGGTTATAATAGCCCAGCTGCCGTTGTTATCCTTGTAATACTCCATGACAGTTCCCTCCTTTTACCTATTCACTCGGAAAAGTTTTATCAAACGCTGCAAGTACTTTATTGAGTATCAGAATGAGCGCTTCCCTTTCTTCTCCTGTCAGGGAAGAAGTCAGCTCTGAATTCGCCGCGTCCGCGATGCCAGTCAAGGTCTCCTCCATTTCCAGTGCCTTGTCTGTGAGCATGATCACGCGGCTTCTTGCGTCGCCCGGATTCTTTTTCCTCACTACATAGCCTTTTTTTGTCAGCTGCTTTATAAGTTCGCTTGTAGTGGGATGAGTCATCGAGAAAAACTTTTCCATGTCCGCCTGGATAACGGTATCAGCTTTATGCCTGAAGAGATAACCCAGAAGCTTATATTGGGATACCGTCAGATCGTACTTCATCAGGCGTGGATTGAGGAGCTTCTCGAATTCCAGCGAAATGCTTTTTACCAGCACTCCGACTTTTTCTGTTTTCATTACTTTCTGCGCCCCTCACTTATATTTGGAAACATATTAACGTAGGATGCTACGTTTGTCAAGCTCGCTGAAGATTAATTTGTATAAAACAATATAGCCGGGAGGCGCAGGCCCCCCGGCTATAAAACCGCTTTTCAAAGCGTACCGATCAATAATTCTGAGCGTTTATTTCAAAATAGCTCTGGGCGTGTGAGCAGACTGGGCATTTGTCCGGAGCTTTGGTTCCGATGACAATATGACCGCAGTTGCGGCATTCCCATATCTTAACATCTCCTTTTTCAAAGACCTGTCCGTCCTTGACGTTCTTCAGCAGAGCTCTGTAACGCTCCTCGTGGCGCTTTTCGATCTCTGCCACTCCGCGGAACTTTGCGGCCAGTTCTGGGAAGCCTTCTTTTTCTGCTGTCTC
Source organism: Eubacteriales bacterium (assembly GCA_024685545.1). Classification (GTDB taxonomy): domain Bacteria; phylum Bacillota; class Clostridia; order Eubacteriales; family Anaerofustaceae; genus JAAYHF01. The sequence goes on from JAIKVR010000023.1 coordinate 55,359, forward strand.
GGCAAAGCCGACATACATATCGGTCCATTCGAAGTTCTCGCCGTCAGCGGCAGCAACCAGGTTATCCGCCGTATTGCCGATGCCGTTGAGTTCCTTAAACCACATTTTGGCGTGTTCCTTCTCGTTGTCAGCTGTCTTCAGGAAGAGCTCAGCAATCTGTTCGTATCCTTCGCGTTTTGCTTCAGAAGCGAAATATGTGTACTTGTTTCTGGCCTGGGATTCGCCGGCGAAAGCGGTCTGAAGGTTCTTTTCAGTCTGGGTTCCGGCATAGGGGCTGGATGCGGGCTTTTCAACGTTTTCAACGATGAGCTCCAGGTCGTCTCCTGTCGCGTAGCATGTCGGACATTCAGGAATCTTTCCTTCCTTTACCTCGAATACTTCCTTGCAGATCTTGCATCTGTACTTTAATTTCTTCATCCTTGTCTCCTTTGTATTATAATTGCGCCGTTTTATTATTCCTTATAACCGCGGCGAATGAGTATTAACGGCTGCCTTCCTAAAAGCAGGCAGCTTGCAGACATATCAATTATACATCCTTCACATAATATATCAGCGTACTTTCTTTCCGTACTGCTTAAATAATCAGGCTTTTGCTTTTAAGATACATATTAAGAAAAGTGACTGAAAAAAAGCATTTAGCTGCTATTCTCCTTCTTTGTATATCCCTACATACAAAAAGGCAGCCTTCCGGCTGCCTTTGGCTGTTCTTTTCTACTCGGTGTACCTTACCGGCATTATCATGTAAAGGAATCTGTCTGAATCCACCGGCTTGATAAGGCATGGATTCAACTGATCCTTGAATTCTATCACGATTCTCTCATCCCGTATGTTTTTGAGTATATCTATAAAATAGCGGGAGTTGAATGCGATCGTTATATCCTCGCCGTTCTTTTCCACCGATACATTTTCAGTGATGCGGCCTTTGGAAGAGGAAGAGGTGATGACCAGTCCTCTTTCGGAAAAGTCCATCTTTATCAGTGAATTGCGTGACTCATCAGTAAGGAGGCTGGCGCGGCTGATGCTGGAAAGGAGATCTGTTACATCCGCTTTGACCACTGAGGTCACCTCATTGGGTATGAGAGCCCTGTAATTGATATATGTGCCCTCGATCAAGGAAGACATGATCACAGTCTGCCCGATAAAGACATTCAAACGTCCAGAGGAGGAGAAGAACCTGACCGGTTCATTATCATACATTGCCGCTATCTTCAGTATCTCATTGAGTGCGCGCCCTGGAACGATAGCTGAGATTCCGCCTGAACTTCCTATGTCTGCGCGGTCGAATCGGGTCGCCAGTTTGAAGCCGTCAAGAGCCGTGAATGATAAGCCATCATCTCCCGTCTCTATGAAAACACCGGTCAGCACTGGATTGAGACTGGTCAGTGAAGCACATGCGAATACGGTCTCCCTGACAATGTCGCGGAAAACTTCATTTTCCATGAGGACTCCTCCGCTGTCAGAGGGAGCCTTGAAGGAAGGATAGTCGGCGGGGTTCTGCCCCGGAATATCCACGTCAGATATCGAGCATTTGATGTTGATCCTGTAGCTCTCATCCGCGTAGAAGAACACCCTCTCGTTCGGATATGTGCGCACAAGATCATAAAGAGTCCTCATTGGCACCATTATCGTGCCCTCTTCCTGTACTTCGGCTGGGATAGACGTGATGATGGACAGTTCCGTGTCGCTTGTTTTCAAGGTCAGCGCAGCGCCTTCCGCATTTATGAAGACGCATTCGAGAACAGGTATAGCCGCTCTCTGGGGCAATGCATGCGAAACCACAGAAAGCGCTTTATTCAGATCAAGATTCTCTACACTGAATTTCATTTTTTCCTCCTGTTGCATCCGGGCTTTTCCCGGTCCTTCTGATGTCATCGGATATCCTGAAGGGATATCCTTATATATTTCTTTATTATTATAGACAGTATTAATAATATGCGGTGTCGATATGTCGATTATTCGAGAGAACAGCCTGTGATAAGACTTTCCGGCATCCATCCCATCAAAAATATGTCGATAAGCTGTGCAGAAATCCTACATTTCGTAGCCGCTGTCCTTGAGGGCGGAGGCGGCAGCCTCCACATCCTTCCTGAAAGAAGGATCTTTGTCCATGTCTTCCTTTATCTTGTTGACCGCATGGATCACCGTTGAGTGGTTCCTACCGAAAAAGTCTCCTATTGACGGCAGTGAGAAATCTGTAAGCTCACGGGTAAGGTACATGGCTATCATTCGGGCGAGGGCCACGTTGGAAGTCCTTTTGGATGAGAGTATATCGGAATAGCTGACGGAATAGCGCCTGGCCACTGCATTGATGACCATTTCCGGGGTAACTCTGCGTTCGCGGGAAACGATGATGTCGCTGAAAGCTTCCTTCACTTCACTTAACTCAGGCTCAATTCCCCCGTTCATCTCGCTCATCGCCTTGACGCGGGAAAGGGCTCCCTCAAGCTCTCTTATATTGCTTCCGAGATTGGCGGCTATGTAGTCCACGATCTCGTCGGAGACAGTAAAGTCCACGTCCTTGGCCTTCTGGCGGAGTATCGCGCAGCGCGTCTCGTAATCCGGAACGCCGATATCGCAAATGAGGCCCTGCTCGAAACGGCTCTTGAGCCTGTCCGCGAGGAACGGGATCTCCTTCGGAGTCTTGTCCGAAGTGAGCACTATCTGTTTGCCTGCGTTGTACAGATCGTTGAAGGTGTGGAAAAATTCCTCCTGAGTCCCTTCCTTATTGGAAAGGAACTGAATATCGTCGATGAGCAGCATGTCCACAGTACGGTATTTGTTCCTGAAGGCTAGGTTGGTCTCATTGCGTATGGCTTCGATGAATTCGTTTGTGAATTTCTCGCTGGTGACGAAGACAACCCTGAGATGGGGATTCTCCTTCAGGGCATATTGTGCAATAGCCTGCATAAGGTGCGTCTTGCCGAGACCCACTCCGCCGTAGATGAACAGGGGGTTGTACTTTTTCCCCGGTTCTTCGGCGACAGCTTCGCTGGCCGCCTTTGCCAGGCGGTTGTTCGAGCCCACCACGAAAGTGTCGAAAGTATACTTTGGGTTGAAGCGCTGCTGGACGCGGGAATGGGGATCGCTGTAGACAGCGCCGTCATCTTCACCGACTCCAGCGGATTTGGGATCAAATTCGCTGTTGCTGACGATGTAGATGACATTGTAGTTCTTCCCGCTGCTGGCATAGCGGACGGCTTTGCGCACAAGAGTGTCGTAGGCGCTGCGCACCAGGTTGCGCTTGTATTCGGCGTCAAACTTGAGCACGATGGTCTCATCATCCATGTAATAAGGAATGACATCCTCGATGTATTCGCGATAGACCATCGGGGAAAGCTCTTCGGCCAGATATTCCCTGGCACCTTGCCAGGTCTCTGTAAGATTGTTGTTCATAACTTTGCCCTTAAGTGTAGTAATCGTCAACAGTTTATCCTGCATGACGGCAAGCGGCAACTTCCGATAAAAAAACATATCCGCCGGAGTATATCAGGAATTTGTTTGACAGAGATGTTCATAAGTCAGCTAAACTGATAATATTTTAACAGCTTAGAGCAAACTTATCAACAGGCATATCGGGAATAGATGCTGCCGACAGGCTGTACGGTGCAAATATTATACCCGAAAAACGTCCGGAGTTGTCCCTTGATTTCATCTTTAACCAATGTCCGGAAGAGATGAGGCGCGGGCGCTGTGAAGGTGCCCTGCGGGCATGAAAGGAAATTCGGATTTCGCAGCAAAAACCTTTGCATTTGGACCCGACTAAAGTAAAATGATTACAATCTTTAAGTTTGACACAGAGAGGTCAGAAAGATTCATAG
>JAIKVR010000020.1 GCA_024685545.1 Eubacteriales bacterium
TCTGCAAAGGAGCTGTGACAGAGATCAAAGCTCTGTCCTCCGATGAAGTCGTGCTGGATCCGGGGACGGACGTGACGGTCCTGTATGCCTGGAAAGATGACGAGGTGATGGTAAAAAAGATTTGAACACTCCCGCCACTTAGAGAAGTGCGGGATTCCTGCTTCAACGCTGCAGCTTACATACGGCGACGTATCGCCGTATACAGAGGCCGCCGGCTCCACAGGCGTTGCGGATTCGGACAGTTCCTGCCCTATCGTGATGGTATGCTGTATTACATGTCTATGCCGTATCCCTCAGGTACTCTCTGAGCCCTTCCTGAAGGATGTTCATTGCGGCGTTTATGTCGCGGTCGTGCGATGTGCCGCAGACAGGACATACCCAGTGACGGATCTTCAGATCCTTTAACTCACTGTCGGTATTACCGCACACATGACATGTCTGACTTGACGGGAACCACCTGTCGACTTTGATCAGTACCTTCCCCCGGTCACTGAGTTTATACTCAAGGAACTTAAGGAACATCCCGTATCCGTTGTCCAGCGTGGCTTTACCGTTGCCGAAGTCCTTTCCCGCCATCGCATTTATGTCCAGGTCCTCCACACAGACTATGTCGTACGAATTGGCTGTCTTCGCTGACTGCTGGTGGCAGAAGTCCTTCCTCTGGTTTGAGATATGACGGTGTGCCTTCGCTATCTTTATCTTCTGCTTCTCGTAGTTCTTGGACCCCTTCTTCTTATGTCTCAGCCCTCTCTGGCGTTTGGTCAGGATGTCCTGAGCTTTCCTGAAGTATTTCGGTGAACCGCAGATATTGCCCTCCGAGTCGGCATAGAACCCGTCGGACTTGTAGTCCAGACCGATGGCCTTACTGATATCAGGCGTATAGCTTACAGGGACGTCATCATACTCGAAGCAGCAGGAGATATACACAGTATGATCCCTCTCTATCGTAAGGACAGCGTTCTTCAGTATCCACCCATCAGGGACATCACGTACAGGTACGATCCTGACTCGTCCGAGCTTCGGCATGACCAGAAAGCCCTCTTCTATCCGCAGGTTGTTGTTTACACACATAGTGGTATATGACCATCTTGATGTATGCTTTGACTTGAACTTGGGGGCCCCCTGTTTCCTGTCAAAGAAGTTCTTAAAGGCTGTATTGAGATGCCTGAGCGACTGCTGGAGAGCTATGGAATCGACTTCCCTGAGCCAGGGCAGCTCCTCCTTCAGACCGGTGAGCCATTCCGAAAGCTTGCTGCAGCTGACAGATACTCGCTCATTCTGATATATAATGTTCCTGTACTCAAGGGCTTTGTTATAGACATAGCGGCAGGAACCGACTGTTTTCATGGCGAGTTCAAACTGATCATCTGTCAGGTATGCCCTGTATCTGTATGCCCTGTTGCCCATGGCGGTCCTCCTCTCTGTGCTGTTATTGTAGCACAGGAGGGAATATTCCGCAAACATATGTTCGATTTTCTGTCTTGAACGAGACGAGATGGACACACATAGAAGAACTCACGCAATGACTATTGGACTCAGATGTAATGATCAGCTTTCAGCGGGCCCATGGTGCAATTCATCTCACCGCTTATGGAAGCGGGAGTATTCTCGCTGAATCATGATAAAAAAATGCCGGCATGAGCAAGTATTCTGACCCCTAGCACAATGCTAGGTGGGCATTCTGTTCCCTGCTTCTGCCTTCCACTGATGGTGCGAGGCCTGACATCCACAGGAAAACGCGAAATCCCGTTTAATGAGTGTAGGTTCAAAATAAGCTTGCCCCGTCGGCATCGATATTATATTCTTTCTGCGGATACAATACAAGACTATTGATACTACATAAGATCGGACGCATCTTATCTGGATTGACCTCCTTCAGTCAGTTTTATGGTCTGGCTGAGGTGGTCACCTCAATATGATCCGTCCGGTTTTTATTTCACCCCTTTTCCCGCCAGGTACCCGTAAATGAGCGGAAAAGGTGCCTCAACACTCCCTGAGACCCATCGGATGGTTGAGGACTCTTTCAAAATTAGCAAAAATGATACATAGAGAACAGTCGATGTGATAGAATGATTTAACGGTGGACAAAGTGGATATTAAAGACATTTTTGAGCCTGAATTGGCAGGCAGAGTCAGGACAGACCTTGATATGAGCCTCTATACGTCCTTCAAGACCGGAGGGAAAGCGGACTTTGCTGTTTTCCCCGAAAGCCCTGAAGAGCTCCAGTCCTTTATTGAGGCATTCCATAAAAACGGAATAGATTTTATTACTCTCGGAAACTGCACCAATGTGCTCGTTAGCGATGAGGGCATCAGGGGAGCCGTACTTTTTACTTCCGGGCTGAAAGGACTCAGCCTGGAGGATAATATCATCACCGCCATGAGCGGCAGTCTTATGAGCGAAACTGCTTCATTCGCTGCCAGGCACTCACTGTCCGGCATGGAAGCATTGAACGGGATCCCGGGAAGCGTAGGAGGAGGCGTTTACATGAACGCCGGAGCTTACGACGGGGAAGTAAAAAACATACTTGTATCCGTGGATACCATAGACAGACAAGGCAATCTCAAAAGCTATGCTGCTGAGGAGACTTCTTTGAGCTACAGGCACTCAATCTTTTCAGAAAACGGTGAGACCATAATTAAAGCCCGGTTCGCTCTGAGTGAAGGAGAAGAGAAAGAGATCAGAAGCAGAATGAGCGATTACAACGCCAGGCGCAGGGAGAAGCAGCCTCTTGAATATCCCAGTGCAGGCAGCACATTCAAGCGTCCGGAAGGCTATTACGCCGGCGCGCTCATCGAGCAGAGCGGACTTAAAGGTGCTTCCATCGGCGGAGCCATGGTAAGCGAAAAGCATTGCGGGTTCATTATCAATAAAGGCTCTGCGACCTCTGCAGACGTAAAGAACCTTATAGAACATGTCCGTGAAACTGTTTATCAGCATTTTGGAGTGATGCTCGAGCCGGAAATCAAAATGATCGGCAGGATATAATGCTAAGTTATAAAGACTATGTAAAAGCAAAAAAAATATGCCATCTGGACATGCAGCTGTTTGCCATATCAATTTACGCTATGGTGGTCTTAGTCCTGTTGCAGGGGCTGTTTCTTATATATAAAAGACTCTTCCCTTATTCTTTCCTGGAGCTCATAATACTGAATAAGATCTTTTCGATGGCCTATGTGATGAGCAGCAGGGGCAACACTGTATTCGTCTTCCTGTTGTACGCCGCCTTTTACACGATCCTGATAGGGTTCACCGTATGCGGAGTCTGCTCGGTCTTCGCCGCAAAGATAAGGTTTCCGTTTTATTATTATTTCCCGATCGCCGTATACGCTGCGGACAGTATCTTCTGTCTGGTGACCGGCGAACTCGCGGCTTTCGCTGCTCATATCGTTCTTATGCTGCTGGCTTTTTTTGCCGTAAGGTATCAGAGACTGTATTACCTGATCGGCAGCGATCTGTGGGGCTAGCCTGAATGAAGGGAAGTTGCCGGCAGGCATCTGTATTTCTATCCGGGATCAATTCATTTTCTGGACGGCAGTGAAAGCATTTACGGGATCGGCTCTGAAAAAGTGCCGGTCCGATTGACATCAATTTCTTCCGATTAAACTGACAAGTGATCTGACTCGGGAGAAATCTTTTTTTAAGCATTTTTTGGTGCGGGAGTGTTGTGGTAGTATTGCAGGACGGAGGATGTCGATGAACGATCAGATAATAATTAAAGGTGCAAGAGAGAATAACCTGAAAAACGTGGATGTGACGATCCCGAAGAATAAGATGGTCGTATTTACGGGCCTCAGCGGTTCGGGAAAATCCAGCCTTGCCTTTGACACGATATACGCGGAGGGTCAGAGGCGATACGTGGAGAGTCTTTCTGCCTATGCAAGACAGTTCCTCGGACAGCTGAACAAACCGGACGTAGACAGTATCGAGGGCCTTTCGCCTGCCATATCCATCGATCAGAAGACCACAAACCGAAATCCCCGTTCGACCGTCGGAACAGTCACTGAGATCTTCGATTATCTAAGGCTGCTCTATGCCCGCATAGGCATCCCTCACTGCCCGAAATGCGGCAGGGTCATCGAAGCACAGACCATAGACTCTATCCTAAACGAGATAACGGAAGGCAGGGACGGTGAGCGTTTCCAGATACTCGCTCCTGTGGCCAGAGGAGAAAAGGGGACTTTCAAAAAGCAGATGGATGCCTGGGCTTCCGAAGGGTATGTCAGGATCTATGCTGACGGTGAGCTGTACAGGCTCGAAGAACCGCCTGAACTGGACAAGAATAAGAAGCACAATATCAGCATCGTCATTGACAGGCTTGTAAGGGAAGGCAATTACCGCAGCCGTCTGGCCGATTCTGTAGAGACGGCCTTAAAGCTGGCCGGAGGCCTTGTCATATGCCGGACTGATGAAGGAGAAACGCTGTATTCCGAGAACTATTCCTGCCCGGACTGCGGCATATCTATGAGCAAGCCGGAGCCCAGGGATTTTTCATTCAATTCGCCCTTCGGCATGTGTATGGAATGCAACGGCATCGGCTATCACCAGCACGCTGACGTCAACCTGCTGATACCGGATATGTCCCTGTCCATCTCTCAAGGCGCGGTAAAATTCTATAACCTGACGGAAGACAGCTATTACTATACGATAATAAAAAGCCTGGCGGATCATTATAATGTCAGTCTCAACATGCCTTTGGATCAGGTGCCTCAGGATTTCCTGCATGCCCTGCTCCACGGAGACGACACAGTGCTGCATATTACATATAACGGCTTTTTCGGCCAGAGGAGCGCCGACGTGGTGTTCGAAGGGATAATAAACAATATCGAGAGGCGTTACAAGGAGACCGGATCAGAATACATGCGCCAGGAGATATCCAAGTACATGTCAAATGTACCGTGTAAGGCCTGCAATGGAAAAAAGCTCAATCCCAACAGTCTAGCGGTCAAGATAATGGACACGGATATCATCGAGCTGACCGAAAAGAGCATCGAAGGATGTCTTGATTTTACCGATAAACTTGTCCTGAATGAAAAGGAAAAGCTGATAAGCGGTCTTGTGATCAGGGAGATCAGGAGCCGACTGGATTTCTTAAGGAACGTCGGGCTTGGTTATCTTACGCTGAGCAGGGCGACAGCTTCTCTTTCCGGAGGGGAAAGCCAGCGTATAAGACTGGCGACTCAGATAGGTTCAGGTCTTTCCGGAGTTCTCTATGTTCTTGATGAACCGAGCATAGGCCTGCACCAGAGGGATAACGCCAAGCTGCTCGCTTCGCTGCGTGAACTGACCGATCTGGGCAATACGCTCGTCGTTGTGGAACACGACGAAGAAACCATCCGTTCAGCCGATTACATTGTGGACATAGGGCCTCTGGCCGGTGTGAACGGCGGCAGGATCGTCGCCGCAGGAGAGATAGAGGACATAACCGCCTGCAGTGAATCCATTACGGGAGATTTCCTGGCGGGACGCAGGAAGATCGATATACCCAAAGAGAGAGTGAAGAGCGACGGCCGCAGCATCACTGTCGTCGGCGCAAAGGAAAATAACCTCAAGGATATAGATGTATCATTCCCTGTAGGACTCTTTACCTGCGTAACCGGTGTCTCCGGTTCCGGAAAGAGCTCTCTGGTAAACGAGGTGCTGTATAAATCCATAAGCCGCAGCCTATACCACAGCGCAGCGCTTCCCGGAAAGTGCACCGAGATACGCAACATTGATTATATAGATAAGATCATCAATATAGACCAGTCTCCGATCGGACGGACGCCTCGCTCCAATCCCGCCACATATACCGGTGTATTCAACATGATCCGGGATCTTTTCGCTTCACTGCCCGAATCAAAGGCGAGAGGATTCTCAAAAGGGCGGTTCAGCTTCAACGTCAAGGGCGGACGCTGCGAACACTGCTACGGCGACGGAATCATTAAGATCGAAATGCATTTCCTTCCAGATGTCTATGTGCCATGCGAGGTCTGCAAAGGTGCCAGATATAACAGCGAAACTCTGGAAGTAAAATACAGAGGCAAGAATATTGCCGAAGTGCTGGATATGAGCGTGGAGGAAGCCATGAGCTTTTTCGAGAACCAACCGCGCATCTATTCAAAGATCAAAACTCTTAACGAAGTAGGTATGGGCTATATCAAGCTCGGACAGCCTTCCACCGAGCTTTCAGGCGGTGAGGCACAAAGGATCAAGTTGGCAGCCGAATTATCCAAAAGGGCGACCGGAAAGACTCTTTATATTCTGGACGAGCCTACCACAGGACTTCACAGCTATGACATACAGAAGCTGCTCAACGTCCTTCTCCAGCTGAGGGATAACGGGAATACCATCGTGGTCATAGAACACAATATGGACGTTATCAAATGCGCAGACTGGATCATTGATCTCGGACCTGAAGGCGGAGAAGAAGGCGGAAGGATAATCGCTGAAGGCACTCCTGAAGATATCTGCAAGGTAGAAGAGAGCTATACCGGGCAATTTCTTAAGAAAATAATGCATATTTATAAAAAATAGTGACTTTTAGCGCAATATGGTGTAAAATGCCTTTATAAATTAAGAAGGCGGTGCAGCACTGATCATGGACAACATCGATAAGCAGATCATTGAGATCCTCTGCGCTGACGGGCGCATTACAATGAAAGACCTGGCTTCAAGGCTATCTCTTTCGGCTCCTGCTGTTGCCGAGAGGGTAAAGAGGCTGGAACAGGGCGGGATAATAACCTCCTATAAGGCCATTGTGGACAGGACAAAGCTTGGACAGCATGTCTCTGTTTTCATCAATCTTGATATACCGGCGAGAAAATACGATGAATTCAAAATCTTTGCCGATGAAACCAACGAAATAACCGAATTCTATTATGTGACCGGACAGCATTCCCTTATTGTGAAAGCTTACGTAAGGGATACGGAGCATCTGGCGAAGCTGCTTGAAAAAATACAGATGTTCGGCTCAACCGAAACATACGTTGTGATGTATTCGAACATTAAAAATGACACGTTCTCTTCGAAAACGGCAGAATGAAGTCTCCGGGGACAGCCGCATGAAAACCGGGCGATCATAAAGTGAACTGACCTCCAAAAGTTAAACCAGAATCTAACAAAAGGAGGTCAGTTTTGTTATTGCGGACAGCAAGCTGCCGAAGCTAGATCAGCTTTTGTGCCATCTGTTCCGCAAGTTTCATATAGTATCCGTATCTTTCATCGTCACGGTTATCGTAGCGGTTGCCGATCATGATCCATTCACAATACTCATAGAACAGGAAATAGTCCAGAGTCTGATTGAACGTTTCCCATGTGATTCCGTGTTTTTTTGCCAGTGCGTCATAATAATATGCTTTGGCAAAATCACGGTCTTCAGAAGTCATGTAGAAATAGTAATCACTGTTTTCCTTTCCGTGGGCAATGAGGCGCGCAAAGGAACTCAGATAAGGAAGGACTCCGCCGTACTCCCAATCGATAAGTACCGCGCGTTCATCATTTGCCAGCACGTTGATCGGAAGCAGATCGTCGTGGCAAAGCGACCGGGGCGTTTCCCTGTATATCTGTTCAAACTGACGGTATGCTTTTTCGAGCCTCTCAGATCCAAGATATCTGCCGCGTATGCCTATCCCCTCCATCGCTTTTTCAAGGGTGACACAGGAATCGTAAAGCTCCGAGCGCTGCCAGTATTCGTTCTGCATCTCAGCCAGCGCATCGAGTACGAACGTCAGCCGTTTCCGATCACAGATCCTCAGATCCTTCCCGGGAAAATAATCCGTCAGGAAATAAGCCTGGCCGTTCACATCTATGGCGCCAAGGAAAGAGGGAACATATTTCTGTCCGGCATTGAAGAAGCAGCGGTAAACATCGATCTCATAGGCCTTTGCCTGTTTCAGTACGCATTTTGAATCTCCTGCGTCAACCAGCCAGACGGCATATTCATTTTGATCTTCTTCGGAGACGAATGCCCGGACCGACGATTCATCTATCTCCGAGATCCCGAACCGGGCAAGGATCGCTATGATCTCATAAATCGTTGGTTTCTGTTTTTCTGCCATTATTCTTCCACCTGTCATGTGCCATATGGCAGCCACGGGGTCCGATCCTGATATGCCTGTCACCGCAGGTGTGACGGAACCTGGGAATACCGGCCAGGATCGATGGAGTCGGAGTGTTATCTGCCTTTAAGCTGCTTTTAATTTCAATATTACACCCTTTGTCACATATAATTGCAATACATACAGCAGATCTCCTTAAAAGACAAATGCCTTGCAATATTCAAGAATCTAAAGTATAATGAAAAACAACTAAATCAGCCCGTTTTCCTGTCAGCAGCATGGCGGACACGGACTGAAAGGGAGGGAAAGATGTCAAAGGACAATCAGGTCGAAGCGATCACCTCTATGGAGGATGACTTTGCTCAGTGGTACACCGATGTGGTGACCAAAACAGAACTTGTCGATTATTCCCCTGTCAAAGGGTTCATGGTCATAAGAGCATACGGCTATGCGCTTTGGGAGAACATACAGGCAATATTCGATAAGGAATTCAAGAAGACCGGAGTAAAGAACTGCTATTTCCCGCTTCTCATCCCGGAAAGCTTCCTTAACAAGGAAAAGGAACATGTCGAAGGTTTTTCCCCCGAAGTGGCATGGGTAACGGAAGCCGGCGGCAAAACTCTGGAGGAGCGCCTTTGCATCCGTCCGACATCCGAAACGATCATATGCAGCATGTATTCAAAATGGCTCAAGAGCTACAGGGATCTGCCGTTTCTCTATAACCAGTGGTGCAGTGTCGTCAGATGGGAAAAGACTACAAGACCTTTCCTCAGGACAGCAGAATTCCTGTGGCAGGAAGGACACACCGTGCATGAGACATTCGAAGAGGCTCAGGCCAAGACCTTGGAGATGCTGGAGATCTACCGACGTGTCTGCGAGGAGAATCTTGCCATGCCCGTCGTTGTCGGGGAAAAGAGCGAGAAGGAACGTTTCGCAGGGGCGCACGCCACCTATTCCATTGAAGCGCTGATGCATGATGGCCAGGCTCTGCAGAGCGGAACCAGCCATAACCTGGGGGATCATTTTACTAAAGCTTTCGATATCAAATTCCTGGGAAGGGACAACAAAGAACAGTACGGCTATTCAACTTCCTGGGGAGTAAGCACCCGCCTTATCGGCGGCATCATCATGGTGCACGGTGACAACAAGGGACTCAAGCTGCCTCCAAGGATCGCGCCGACACAGGCGATTATTATCCCGATATCGCAGCATAAAGAGGGTGTCATCGATGCCGCAGGCAAACTGACCGAGGAATTGGCAAAAAAATACAGGGCAGAGATGGATGCCAATGAGAACTATTCACCTGGCTGGAAGTTCAATCAGTATGAGATGAAAGGCGTTCCGGTACGTATCGAGATCGGTCCCAAGGATATAGAAAAAGGCCAGTGCGTGTTCGTACGCAGAGACACCGGAGAAAAACTGTTCGTGCCATTGGATCAGGCAACGGATAAACTCGGTGAGGTCCTCGAGGATATCCAGCAGAATATGTACAGAATGGCTAAAGATATGCTGGTGAAGAAAACGAGCGTAGCCCACAATATGGATGAGTTCAAAAAGGCTCTGGAAGAGAATCCAGGATATATAAAGGCCAAGTGGTGCGGTTGCCGCGAGTGTGAAGACAAGATCAAGGAAGAGACCGGTGCTACGCTGCGCAATATTCCGTTCGACCAGAGCGGTGTGGACGGAGACACCTGCGTGTACTGCGGAGGCAAAGCGGACAAAGTCGCCTATTTCGCCCGGGCATATTAACGAATAAGTTTTATAGATACAGGAGAGTAAATTATGGAATTATATGATGAACTGGTCGCCAGGGGACTGATCGCCCAGGTGACCGATGAGGAACAGATTAAGAACCTTGTAAATGAAAGAAAGGCGACCTTCTATATCGGCTTCGACTGTACGGCGGACAGCCTTACTGCAGGTCACTTCATGGCTCTTACTTTGATGAAGCGGCTTCAGGCGGCGGGAAATAAACCGATAGCTCTTATAGGCGGGGGAACGACGATGATAGGCGATCCTTCCGGAAGGACAGATATGAGGAAGATGCTGACAAGGGAAGACATCGACCACAACGCGGAGTGCTTCAAACACCAGATGTCGCGCTTCATCGATTTCGGTGATGGAAAGGCAGTTATGGTAAATAACGCCGACTGGCTTCTGGATCTCAATTACGTCGAACTGCTGAGGGAAGTGGGAGCCTGCTTCTCGGTCAATAACATGCTCAGAGCAGAATGCTACAAGAACAGGATGGAAAGAGGCCTCAGCTTCTTCGAATTCAACTATATGATAATGCAGGCGTATGACTTCTATTATCTTTTCCAGCATTACGGCTGCAATATGCAGTTCGGGGGAGATGATCAGTGGAGCAATATGCTCGCAGGAACTGAGCTGATCAGAAAGAAACTTGCACAGGACGCCCACGCGATGACGATAACACTGCTTACGGATTCCAATGGTAAAAAGATGGGCAAGACCGCCGGAAACGCACTTTGGCTGGATGCAGAGAAGACGTCCCCCTTTGATTTCTATCAGTATTGGAGGAATGTAGGGGATGCTGACGTCATCAAATGCCTCAAGATGCTTACGTTCCTGCCGCTTGATCAGATCGCTGAGATGGAATCCTGGGAAGGAAGCAGGCTGAATGAAGCCAAGGAACTGCTTGCCTTCGAGATCACAAAGATGGTCCACGGGGAAGAAGAGGCAAAGAAGGTGGAGAACGCCGCTAAGGCGCTCTTTGTTTCCGGAAGCGGCGAGGATGAGAATACGCCGACCACGTTCATTTCCAAGGACGATATCTCGGGAGGATTTACCATCATTTCCGCGCTTACCGCGTGCGGTCTGGCTTCATCCAATTCTGATGCCCGCAGGCTGGTCGAGCAGGGCGGTGTGACGATAAACGGCGAAAAGGTGGAGAACAAGGATTATGCGCTCAGCGACAAGGACTTCTCTCAGGGTTACGCTCTTATCAAAAAGGGAAAGAAAGTCTTCCATAAACTGGCTGTAAAATAACTGAAAGCCCGGCATGAGGTCTCTTTGAGTTAATTTTGAGGATACTAGTTGAACACTCCCGCCACTTAGAAAAGTGGCGGGAGTGTTCAGTTAGGTCCATTTCAGCGTTTAGAGAAGCGAGAGTGTTTTCGCTGAGTTCCGATAAAGTGCACTTACAGTTGACGTCAATTTGTCATTTCTGCAGCAGCCTGATCGGAAGCATCCATTTCCTGCCAGGTCAAAAGAATAGTCATAGTTAAAATAATGCTTGACAAACTCATGACTTTCCTTTAGTATTTAACACAATAACAAAAAACGGACAGATAGAGGCGCGGAGCACCAGCAGCCTTCGGGAGCCTGCAGCAGGCAGAGAACGGAGGTGAGGGGTATTCCGCCGAAGTACACGTAAGCGCTGCGCTTATGTGAGCTGGGAGCATGGCGGACAGCCATGCTACTGTCACACGAAAGAAGTGTGGAGAGCTATCGCTGCTTATACAAACATCAGAGGGATGCCTGATAGTATTCTGAGCGGTCAAAGCTTTCGACTTTGGCCGTTTTTTGTTAGCCAAAAAGAACCTGAAGAAAGGAAAGGTGGATATTATGGATAACGAACAGAAAATCAGGGATCTTACATCTGAAAACACGGGCTTTAAAAGGGAGATAAGCCTGTTCGGAGGGATCAGCATCATTGGAGGGATAATGGTAGGATCGGGCATATTCTACCTCGGATCCTACGTGCTCATGAGATCCGGCATGAGCCAGGGTCTGGCTCTTCTCTGTTGGATATTAGGGGGAGTCGTATCGCTCCTCGGGGGGCTTTGCTATGCGGAGCTCGGCACATCGATACCGAAAGCCGGCGGGGGAGTGGTATATCTTTCCGAAGCATATCATCCCATAGTGGGTTTTCTTGACGGCTTCAACAGCTGGCTCATCGGAGGCCCAGGGTCCATATCGGCCCTCGCCATAGCCCTGCCCACGGCTCTTGCTCCCTATCTGGGATTGGGAGAGACCGGGATCAAAGTTTTTGCCACGGTACTGATCCTCGGGCTCACAGTATATAATTTCTACGGCGTAAAGGGCGGAAGCAGGCTCCAGAACGTGACGATGGTTGCAAAACTGCTGCCGATCTTTCTCATAATAGCCGTGGCTCTTTTCGCGGGAAAGGCGGTCCCCGATCTGTCCCTCAGCGTAAAGCACGCCGAGACCGTAGCCTCCTCAAATCCCGTCAGCATGATAGCATTCTCTGTCATAGCCACGCTTTGGGCGTATGAAGGCTGGACCAATCTCAACACGGTCACGGAGGAGATCAGGAATCCCAAAAGGAATCTGCCGCTCTCCCTCATAATAGCCATAGGAGGAGTCACGATGCTGTATACCGTGTTCAACTATTCCATCTACAAAGTACTTGATGCAGATACCATCTACAGCGAGATCTCGGCGGGAAACTATTTCCTCGGGACCGTAGTGGCAGGGCAGACCCTTGGATCAGCCGGAGCGACTCTGGTCATTGTGACGATGGTCATATCCATGTTCGGCTCTCTCAACGGATGCATACTCGCTTTTCCGAGAGCCTACTACGCCATGGCAAGGGGAGGCCATTTCTTCCCGTCTTTTGGGAAGCTACATCCGAAGTACAGGGTACCCCATGTAGCTCTCATGGTACAGGCGGTAATATCCTTAGTCCTCGTTTGGATCAGCTCGCTCAATCAGCTGACAAATCTTGTGGAGTTCGGGGGATGCCTCTTCAACTTCCTCATAGTGCTGTCGGTACTCATACTCAGAAAGAAATATCCGTCCATAGAGAGGCCCTACAGGGTCTGGGGCGGAGCAGTGACCGTCGTTACTACGGGGCTCCTCTTCCTCGGGCTACTGGTAAATACTTTTATCGATGACCCGAAGAGCGCGGTAATAGGCATGGCAGTCCCTGCAGTCGGCTTCGTGATGTATTTCATACTTGGAAAATACAATGAGAAGCAACCTTATTAGGATACTGTTGTCATTTTGTTGTCACGCACTAAGCAAATATGCTTGCAACCCGCATAAATACTGGGTTTCCGAGATCGATGTTATTATTCCCACTCAACTGTCGAAGGCGGCTTGGATGTGATGTCATAGACGACTCTACTTATGTCCGTGACCTCAGTCGTGATCCTCTCGGATACTTTTTCCAGTACGTCGAACGGGATACGCGCCCATTTGGCCGTCATGAAGTCAGAAGAGATGATCGCCCTTAATGCTGCAGTATATTTATAAGTGCGCGTGTCGCGGTCTACGCCGGTCGAGCGCGTGTCTGTAAGCACCACGAAGTACTGGCTGATATCCTGAGCCATTCCGGCCTTGGCGACCTCGTCACGGAAGATATAATCCGCATCACGCAGTATGTCGAGCTTTTCCTTTGTGATAGGTCCGATGATCCTCACTCCCAGCCCGGGACCCGGGAACGGCTGACGAGTAACGATGCTTTCAGGCAGTCCCAGCTCTTTTCCGAGAGCCCGCACTTCATCCTTGAAGAGCAGTTTTATGGGTTCGACCAGCCCCTTGAAACCGATGTTCTCAGGAAGCCCGCCTACGTTGTGATGGCTTTTGATCAGTCCTTCGCCGTTTATAAGTCCGCTTTCGATGATGTCCGGATAGATGGTCCCCTGGGCTAGGTAATCGACTTTGCCGATTTTGCCGGCTTCTTCCTCGAAGACCCTGATGAATTCTTCCCCGATGATCTTCCTTTTCTTTTCGGGGTCTGTGACGCCGTCCAGCTTGGCCAGGAACCTGTCGGAGGCGTCCTTGTATATGAAGTTCATATCCTTGTCCCTGAAGGCGTCCTGAACCTCCTGAGGCTCGTTCTTGCGCATGAGCCCGTGGTTGACAAGAATGCATGTGAGGTTTTTACCGATGGCCTTTGAAAGCAGCGCTGCGCATACGGAGGAGTCTACTCCGCCGGACAGAGCCAGAAGCACCTTGTTGTCTCCGACCTGTTGCCTGATCTCCTCGACCAATACCTCGGCATACTGCCTCATGTTCCAATCGTGGGCAGCCCTGCATTTTTCGGTGAGGAATGATTCAAGCTCGATGTCAGCTGGCTCGCTTCCGAATACCTTCATGATCGGAAGAGAAAGCTCGGAGAGCTCCCTTTCCTTTGAGGTATAATCACCGGCTGTTCCGCCTGTGAAGATCAGGCCGATGGGGGAGGCCTTTTTGATGTCATCCAAGGTGGAAGCGCCCGCCATAAGCTCCGAGTATACCTTCATGTCGCGCACTCTGCGCGCGGTAAGCTGCTTGACGCTCTTCCCGAAATCAAGGATCACGACTTTCTGTTTATCCATTTGTTCTCTTCTTTCTTTTTGAGTAACTAATTATATCAATTCAGGCAAAAAAATAAAAGATTCCGTATGCAGAATACGGAATCCGGATAAGTTCAGTCGACTTTTACGACCGGGGATTCGGGGGCGTTCTTCTTGATGCTCTCGATGCCGTTCATGCATCCGGCCTTTGCTTTGTAGCCTTCACCGGTCATTACGATCTGTCCGTTGGCGGCTTTGAGTCTGAAACGGAATTCTCCAGCCTTGTCCTTGTAGACCTCGAACTTGGGGTTCTTCTCCGTTTCGAAGCCTTCCACCGTCTGGTCTTCTACCGGTGCTCCAGCTGCAATCTTCTTTACGGATTCGATTCCCGCCTTGCAGTTGTCTTCTGTCGTGTAGGCCTCTGATACTCCGATGACTTCGCCGTTGCCGGCCTTTAAATTGAAAACGAAACCGCCGTTATTTGCTGCTTTAACTTCAAATTTGCCCATTTCTGCTCCTTTTAGTTATATTTTATTTGATTTTACAGCATTGTCCTATTTTTGTCAATTCTATTCAATTCTATTATTATTCTCATTTATTCATGAATTAATATACATGGTGATATAATAGCCGAAAGAGGAAGAATATGGATACATTGGAAACCGAGCGCCTCATTCTGAGGGGATGGAAGGCGGATGATCTCGATGATTTTTACGAATACAGTTCCGATATGAGGGTAGGTCCACCGGCAGGCTGGAAGCCTCACTCTGATAAAGAGGAATCCGTCGTGATACTTGCGAATTTCATCAGAAACGACTGTGTCTGGGCGATAGAGTACAAGGAGAACGGAAAGGTCATCGGATCCATCAGTCTTGATAAGGACGCCGCCCGCCGCGACGTGGACTGCAGGGAACTCGGGTACGCCCTTTCGGCTGATTACTGGGGCATGGGGCTCATGACCGAAGCAGCGAAGGCCGTCATCGACTACGGTTTCGAGACCGTGGGCCTAAGGTGCATAAGCGCAGCGCATTTTCCGGGCAACGACGCATCGCGCAGAGTACTGGAGAAATGCGGATTCAGAAAAGAGGGGATGCTCGCCTACAGTTACCGACTGTATAACGGAATGGTATTAAGCACGGTGCAGTACATCCTTATGAGTGAGCATTGGCAGCGCATGAAGTACGGCGAGGCAGAACCCCGCATGTCGGAAAAGCTTGCTCTCATCGTGGATGAAAAGCTCTGGATCATGACCAATCTGGCCAATGCGGCAGCGCTTATCTACGATGAGATGGTCAATGTCAACTGGGCGGGATTCTATCTATGGAGAGACGGACTCTTAAGACTCGGCCCTTTCTGCGGCAAGCCCGCATGCACGACCATAGAAATGGGCAAGGGCGTCTGCGGTACAGCCGCCGAGAGAGGGGAGACCATCGTGGTGGACGACGTGCATCTCTTCCCGGGCCACATAGCCTGCGACAGCGCTTCACTGAGCGAGACCGTAGTTCCGATGCGTGTCGACGGCAAGCTTATCGGAGTTCTCGATATAGACAGCCCAGTAAGGAGGCGCTTCAAACCTGAGGATAAAGCTGAGCTCGAAAAATGTGCGGCGATAATGGAGAGCATCTGGCCGCGCGATTGATTATACTAATAAAAGGAGAGAAAAAACATGGAAGCATTTGAAAGACTGATAAAGTATACCGCTTATGCGACAGGCTCGGACAGCAGCTGTCCCGACTGCCCCAGCTGCCCGGAGCAGCTCGTTTTCGGCAAAGCGCTGGCAGAGGAGATGAATGAAATAGGCCTGACTGACGTCACCATTGACGAGAACGGATACGTTTTCGGGACCCTGGAGGCCAACTGCGATGCAGAATGCCCCACTCTCGGGTTCATCTCCCATCTGGACGTGGTCCGTGATGTGCCCTTTGAGAATATAAAGACAAGGATCGTGGAAGACTATGACGGCGGGGATATCGTGCTCAATGAGGAAAAGAACATCGTCCTTAAGGCAGACAACTTCCCGCAGATGCAGCGTTACAAGGGAGACAATCTGGTGGTCACGGACGGAACGACGCTCCTCGGCGCCGACGACAAGGCGGGTATAGCCAATATCATGACTGCCTGCGAGAGGATGATCAATGATCCCTCGATCAAGCACGGCAAGCTTCGCATAGGCTTCACCCCCGATGAGGAGATAGGCAGGGGAGCGGACAAGTTCGACGTTGCCGCCTTCGGCGCAGACTATGCCTACACATGCGACGGAGGATATATTAACGAGGTCAGCTATGAGACCTTTAATGCGGCGTCCCTTAAAGTCACTGTCAAGGGCTTCAACATCCATCCGGGTTCCGCGAAGAACAAGATGAAGAACGCGTCCCTGATCGCCATGGAATTCAACAGTCTTCTGCCCGAGAACGAAAAGCCCGAGCACACCGAGGGCTATGAGGGCTTCTATCACATGGCCTTTATCAAGGGCTCCGTTGAGGAAGCTACGATGATGTATATCCTCAGGGACCATGACAAGACTGTCCTGGATCACCGCAAGGACGTTGCCCAGAAAGCCGCGGATTATCTGAATTTCAAATACGGGGAGGGAACTGTGATCGTTGAAGCGCACGATGCCTACCGCAATATGAGGGAGATGATCCTTCCGAA
The DNA here is from genome assembly GCA_024685545.1 of Eubacteriales bacterium. Taxonomy (GTDB): domain Bacteria; phylum Bacillota; class Clostridia; order Eubacteriales; family Anaerofustaceae; genus JAAYHF01. The sequence continues at coordinate 16,959 of JAIKVR010000020.1, forward strand.
CATGTTCCTCATCGACCTGCCCTTCGAGGCTTTAAGAGAGATGGGGATAGATCCGGTCTCTGCTCCTGTCAGGGGAGGGACGGACGGATGCACGCTTTCCTTCATGGGCTTGCCGTGTCCGAACCTCGGAACAGGCGGGGGCAACTGCCACGGCGTAATGGAATATGCCAGCGTCAAAGAGATGGAACAGGGCGTCGAGCTCATCATCAGGATCGCTGAGAAGTTCACAAAGGTTTCAAAGAAAGCTTAATGCTCTAAAGCAAAAGCCTTGGGTCGCCCAAGGCTTTTTTATTTCAGATAATTTACCAGCTGCTTCCGCCTCCGCCTCCGCTTCCTCCACCGGAAGAACCTCCTCCGGAGGAGCCTCCGGAATCGCTCGAGGAGGGCGACGACGACAGTGTATTTGATATGGAATGCATATTGCTGTCGATGTCGCGCACGAAGCTGTTGGCATTGAAGTATCCGCTGTCATAGGCACCGTACCAGTCAGGCGGCTCCAAAGTCAGCCCTTCGAAGGCTTTAACATATTTCTTCGTTATCCTGAAGACCATGGCGTAGGGAAGAATCTTGTAGAAATACTGAGGGTCTTCATCGCACAGAAGCCTGATCCTGTCCTTTTCGGTCGCTTCCAGGAAGTTCCTGAAGCCTCTGACCCTCCCGTAGATCTGTGCCCCGTAATACGTGCGTTTCTTGCAATTAACGCTCAGAATGAACAGGAGTATCCCTCCCGCCAGGCAGCAGAAGTATGCTGGCAGGGCGATCTTTACTCTGAAAGCATAGGCCGCAAACAGCACTATAGCCGCAAACAGCAGCGCGAAAGGTATCTTGATCAGCCATGAGGCTGACTTTCTCAATGGGAAGCAGTTATCGACAAGATAGACAGAATAGAGCATCGCAGCGCTCATGAAGATTGACAGCAACCCTCCTAAGCCGAGAGAGGCTCCGAAGAATTCTCCCGTGCCGTAGATCCCTGTCATGAATACAGCCGCGAAGGAAAGGACTCCCAGGACTATCAACATAATCGAACAGAACAGATTGCCCTTTGCGAAAATGCCGAACCTTCCCCCTTCGGAATAATCGGAAGTGATCCTCGCCTTTACGGTATTGACCGTTTTGTAGAACCTGTTGACCATCCTGCGGCTGTCCGCAGCCCTGCCGTTTCCGTAATCATTGAAGATGGAATAGAACATGATGCGCTCGAAAGCCTTTGAATCCTGAGGAAGGTCCGCCAGCTTTGTGAAGATGTAGGTCTTGCGCAGCTTCCATTTGGATTCGTCTATCCGCATATAGCCACGGCTGGCCCAGTATATAAGCAGGGAAGTGATGTCGTAGCTGTCGACGGTGCCGTCGAGGATATATCCCGCTTCTGTAGGCGTCAGACCGTCGGGAGGATAGAATTCCACTGTTTCCACCGGCGTGAATTCGGCTTTGCCGAGCCTGAGCCAAAGGCCGACTCCGATGAGAGAGCACACAGCGAACGCTCCCCACAGTATGTAGGGGGAGTAATCCACACGTTTTTTGACTTGGTCGAAGTATCCCTGGGGCAGCGTTAAGGCTATCGTCAATGCCTCGTTGTTGTCGAGGTGCGGGAATCTCCCTGAGATGTTCCTTCCGTTTACCTCGTACTTGACTCCGGTGTTGTCCTTGGATCCCCTGGCTCCGTGAGTGAAGTTCGGCTCTGCTGAAAAGTCGTAGGGGAGAGTGATATCGAAGGTGATATCGTCTATCGAGCAGTCCCACTGATCTCCGATCAGGTTGAAGTAGACCTCGTCTCCCTCTTCCCAGTTGTCATCACCGATATCGTAGGTATAGGTTATTACGTATACCTCATGCTCATCGGCATAACGGTCGGGATCACCTATCTGTATGAGCAGATTCCCGTTCTCATATTCCGTTTGGAATTTGTATCCTTCCACGTTGACGTGGCCTATCTTTACCCTCAGACCGTTGTAAGTCTTGGCAGGAATGTAGCGTATGATGCCGTGCCTGTATTCGGTATAGTCGACTTTGATCGTTTCCCTTATGGAGAGCACGTTTGCCGCGGAGATATCGATATTTACATCGAACCCGCTGATATTGAAGGCCTCCTGAGCACTGACCTCTGAGGGGATCAGAAGCAAAACGGCGCATGCAAAGATAAGCAGCGCCGTCATCAGTCTTTTTTTCATGGCTGTTTACAGCTGTACCTTGACGTTTTCCCTTTCCTCGGGAGCAGACACCATGAAGAATTCCCTCGGCTGGAAGCCGAAAGTGCCCGCTATGAAGCTGGCCGGGAACATCATCAGCTTGCTGTTCAGATTCTTGACCACTGCATTGTAGTATTTGCGGGCCGAAGCGATATCTTCCTCTGTGGTCGTCAGCTGCTCCTGAAGAGCTGCGTAGTTGTCGCTGGAGCGAAGCTCAGGATAGCTTTCCGCGATGGCGAAAACGCTCTTGAGACCCGTGGTGAGCTGGGCTTCGGCCTGCTCACGGGCCGCCATTCCGTTCGCACCCATGGCAGCGTTCCTTGCCTCGACCACGCTGGTCAGGGTGTCCGCCTCGTGGGCAGCGTATTTCTTGACGACTTCCACAAGATTGGGGATGAGATCGTATCTCTTCTTGAGATAGACATCCATAGTCGCAAAAGCCTCATCGACCTGTGAGGAAAGTCTGACAAAAGAGTTGTACGTCGCGATCCCGTAGACCGCAACCAGAGCAACAACAATCAATAATACCCAAAGCATCGTTATGCCTCCTTAATGTGTATCCTTGCCGGATATGTATTTACTGAATCTTTATATCAACGGAGACTTCGGTGTACTCCTTTAAGTCCCCGTCCATATGCAGTTCTATCAGGTCGCCTTCCTTCGTGTAGGAAAGGTCATTTTCCTTGCAGAAATCCCAGAGGTCGGCGATATGGTAAATGACCTTTATCGAATAATCGCCCTTTGTCAGATAATACTGCCACTGGACATTGATATCCCTGAAAATCTCCCGTTCTATGATCTCGCCTTCTGCATCGAGCACCTGCATCTCGATAAGCCCTCTGTCATTTCGGATAGTGCATGAAAAGATATAGACATTATCCTCACTAATGGAAAAGCTCAGGCTATCGTAGGGAGTGTCGCAGTTGACGCGTCTGGTGAATGCGGTCTTGAGAGACGGCTTGCGGTTCGTCATCTCGCTGTACATCAGTGTGTTGCCCGCGATGAAAAACACTATGGCGCAGATGAAGGCGACGGCGCGCCGTATCCTTTTGTCTTTGGTCTTCTCATCCGTCCCGCCCTTGACGTATTTCAGGTATCTCTCTCCCTTGGGGTCCATCAGGCAGGATCCCGCGTGGATGAGCAGAGGAGCTGCAGCGCATATCGTTATATAGGAAGCCACGGCCGTTTTGGGGATAGTGACCATTTCGGACGCAGCCTCAGCGCCCGAGACGAAAGAGTTCAGCACGGACAGCGCGTTATTTGCAAAGTGCAGGAACATAGG
>JAIKVR010000037.1 GCA_024685545.1 Eubacteriales bacterium
TTGTAGATCAGGTAATCCAGCTCCCTTCGGTCAAGCCAGGTCTCCACGAACTCCCGTTCCACGGCGAGGGTGTCGATGGCAATGACCGACCCGTCCGGCCGCCGTGATTCCACACAAGCCGTGTCCATATTGAAAACCCAATTAGTTTTCGTCATTTCTTTGCCTCCCTGTATGTATTCTTCTGCCATCGTCACTTGCCCTCCATTTCCGCGTCGAAGCGTTTCATATCCCGGAAGAAACCGTCTCTCAGGAGCTGGCGGTGATGTTCTTCCAGGAGGCGCTGGGTGTCGATCACGTTTTCGAAGCGCTTTTGGGCTTCAAGGCAGGGGGCGGCAAGGACGCTGCGGTCCAGGTCCCAGAGGCGCAGACCTTCCAGGTAAGCGGAGCGGCGTTTGTCGTCCAGGATGAAGGGCGTGACGCCGTGGCGCAGGCACTCCTTGAACATCAGCAGCCGTCCGATCCTGCCGTTCCCGTCGTCGAAGGGACGGATGCGCTCAAAGCGCACGTGGAAGTCCAGGATCTGCAGCAGGGTCACTTCCTGCAGGTGTTCATACTCGCCGATCAGCTTGCTCATCTGGGAATTGATGTCCTTGGCCGCGGGAGCTTTCAGCTTGTCCAGGTTGTTGGCCTTGGTGCGGTAGACCCCGATGCGGCATTTGCCCCGGCGCTCGTCGAAGGTGCCGTAGAACATCAGATAGTGCAGCCTCTTTATGTAGGTCTGGGTCAGGGCCTGGGTGGCGGTATCAATGATGTGATCCACGCAGAGCATGTGATCGGTGGCCTCGATAAGATCGTCCACTTTGATGGGCTCGAAGCCGGTCTTGACCTTGTCCGTCTCGAAGATTCCCGTGATCTGGGTAAGCATCAGCCGATTGCTGGCCATGCGCCCGTTACTGTAGGTGAGGTTTGTCTGCACGTAGTCATACAGGCCGTGGAACATCTTCTTGGTCTTCTGCTGCCGGAGCTTCTTGACCAGAGGCGGCTGAGGCTTCGGAGCAGGTCTCTCCTTTTCTTCCGGGATGATTCTCGCCGGTTTCTCCGCATCTTCGGGAATAAACCATACTTCATCTTCCTGATAAGCGCCCTGAATACGCCCCTGAATACAATAACGCCTGACCATTTGTTCGCTGATGTTCCATTTTTTCGCCGCGTCTGATACCATAATGTACATATAAGTAGGCTCCTTTTTGTTAGTATTGCACAATTCTGCGCAACTTTTGCGATTTCGCGCAACTTTTCCTGACCAGAATTGTGACCAGAATTACAGCAAGAAACCTTGTACCAGACGAATAATAATGTACTGTTTAGTTTACGTAATGGATGTATTAGACCTATTTTACGTATAATAATGCATTGTATTCATTTCTGCGGGCTATGGCATTCAAGAGGTTGGCGGTAATATGCAGCATTTAATGGACTTATTAGCACTCAATGGATGAAATAGCAAACAGCGAACACCAAATTTTACCAAATGGTGCCATTCAGTCCTTTATATTGCGTTGTAATTCTGGCCAAGCTCTTTCCATAATGCATATTGAAAAGGTGCACTCTTCCTTTAGTCAAACGAATTCCCTTTATCCCCTCTTGACTGGCTAACGGTATGACGTTATAATGCTTTTGAGAGTGAGGTGATCACCGTGCGTCTTTCTGCTATTCTGAATGAGAAAAAGATCTCGACCTATCAATGCTCCCGCCAAAGCAGCATACCCTATACTACTCTTCTGGAATTGGTTAAGGGGAAAACCAGTATTGAAAAGTGTTCTGCCGAAACTGTCTTTCGTCTGGCAAAAGCGCTTGATATGACGATGGATGAGCTATATACACAGCTCCACAGTTCGGAAGCCCGTGCTGCATTTGAAACCTTTAAAAGCAACGTATGCCATGCTGTGAAAGAAAAGGGCGATCTCGACTTCATTATTGATACGCTTCGTGGGGATGAAGTCGGAAAGTACTGGGAACGGCAATGGTATCCGGAGGCGTACTACACGCTTGCCATGCTGGATTATCTCAGCCGGGAGAATGATCTTCCGATATGTTCAAACTACGAAAGCATTCGACAAACCTCTCTGAAAAAGCCTGTCTTTCCCAGAGACATCGAGCTGGCAGCAAGGATTGATCCAAGCCTTGATGTAAAAGCGCAGGCGGTCCGCGAGTCTATCCCCGAGTTCATTCGTTTTAATATCGTGGAGAAGGATGTAAGAAATGTCTGCTGAAAACACAATCACGAAAGATAACCTGGATTTTTACCTCCGGGAGCTGGCAAAGGAGTACCGGAAGCTGAACGGAACGAAGGTCAAGGCTGAGATCATCCTCGTCGGTGGTGCAGCTGTCCTGGCCAGTTACGGGTTTCGGGAAATGACGGTAGATATTGACGCAATCATTCAAGCCTCTGGAGCCATGAAAGATGCCATCAACCGGGTAGGTGACAGATATGGACTGCCTGTCGGGTGGCTAAATGCGGATTTCCGCAAAACCGCCTCCTACAGTGACAAGCTGTACGAACACTCTGAGTATCTCTTCACCCGTTCCAATGTTTTGGAAATCCGAACGATACGAGCAGAATATCTGATTGCCATGAAGCTGGTTTCCGGGCGGAGGTACAAGAAAGATCTGTCCGATATCGTCGGGATACTGTATGAACAGCAAAAGAAAGAAAAGCCGATCACTTTGGAAATGATCGACCGGGCCGTGATCGAGCTCTACAATTCTTGGGACAGTGTCGATGCATATGCGAAAGCTGTACTTGAGAAGGCCCTTGCCAGTGATGACCTGGTATCCTTGTTTGAAGCCCAGATGGCCGAGGAGGCACAGGCGAAGGATGCCGTGCTTGAGATTGACAAAAAGTATCCTGACCTAATAAACGCTGATAATATCAATGAGATCATTGAACAAGCGAGAAAGAAAAAGCATGAGGATTGATTTAAAATCATTGCTAGAGCAGAAGAACAATGTGTATGACCATATTTTTATGAGTTCAGCATGTATAATAATTCTTTCAGTGCGCTTTTGTCGGTGGTAAATTGTGATGAAACGCAACTACCTGACAAACAGTTTTGGATGAATGTCCTACTGGAAAGCCATGCTACGCATCTGCGAAATCTGATTCATTTCTTTAGTGGGAAAGATTCTATAAGTGCCATCACTGTTTTGAGGGAGAA
>JAIKVR010000093.1 GCA_024685545.1 Eubacteriales bacterium
CGGTATGAAAGAAGAGAGGCTCTAATAGAGGCCTCTCTTTTCATACATTTAAGGGATGACGGACGAATGACGGCCGCTTCTTTCATCATAAAAAGGGAGTTTTTTGGTACATATAAGTCGATAAACTTAAGCTGTCAGAAGACTCAGTAAAGTGAGGCAAAAATATGGACAGAGACGAAGCCGGGAAAAAAGGAATACCGTTAATATTGAAAGTCATATTTGTTGTGCTGATCATAGCGGGAATCGTTTATGTCAGAAGATATTACATTGGTTTGCAGCATCCATATAAGGATTATGACATTCTTGGAACATGGGATTATGACTACTCGCTCGCTTTTGATGAGAACGAGAACCTTATCAGATCAGATGAAGAAAGATTCTCTTTGGAGATGTACATCGATACAGAGATTGTATTCAACGACAATGGGACGTTCACCTTGTCTTTGGCAGGAGTAGATTATTCCGGAATATGGACACCGGATGAGCATGTAAGCTATCTGTTTCATTTGTCACCGGAATCTGAAGAGTACGATGGACTGATTTATAACAACGAGATACGATGGGACAGTGTTACAGACAACTTGTTTATGGGAATAACACAAGAAGGAGTCCCTCGTAAGTTAAGATATCTTTTCCAGGGCGAAGAGGAGTACAGAGAGATCTATTGCAAGATTTGGAGAGAAAGAACCAAAATCGTTTATATAGATAAAGATGATGACGATGACTATTACGAAGATGACGAATGGGATGATAACGGTCTCCCGTTTAACTATCACCCAGGATATTAGTACACACTATTATAGTCGCATAAGGAGGATACAGATATGACTGTACAAGCGGCAGATTTTGTAAGATACAACAATAAGGAGTATACCCTCATAGACATAGAAAAAGGGAAAAGTATGATTGAAGAAGTATCAGAGCTGACTTCTTGTGTTGCTATCTAAAGTATGAGGAAGCGTTGGAACTACATTTCACAGATGGTGTTCTCGATGAAGTAAGAGACCTGTCAGACGTAACCAAGGAGGTTCAAGATGGATGGCAAAGGCGTTAGGCATTTGAAAGACACAACGCAATTATGAGTCCTGTTGTGATACACTAATAAAAACAATAATCCATAAAGAGCACGTGAGAGACAAGCTCAGCGACCGTGCAGCAACCTGCCGTAAGGTAAGGTGCTAAAGCTTGAACGATGGAACCGATAATAATGATTTAGGTCCCATCGTGACGATGGGATTTTTCTTTCCTATGCTCTTTATGAAAAGCTAATAGAAAGGAGCATAGGATATGAAGATCTTTGATTTATTTATGGAGAACCCTTATTGGAAAAGTGTTTATGAGAAAGCGCCAAGCAACGAATGCAAAGAGTATTACAGGATCATGTTTGAGTATTTCTCGTTTGAAACGGATGAGGAGGACGAGGAGGGCATCAGAAACGCTAACAACAGACTAATGGAGCTGATGCTGTCAAGGGAAGACGCGGAATATATCAGAGAGCGCACTGAAAATCCTCTGGCGAAACACCATTACAGAGAAATCATCACATGGCTGTTTGACGGAGAAAAAGCGGATACGATCTCGGCATCTATGTTTAAATGCGAGATACGTAACCCAGGCTATGTGACGATTGATGTGGAGAAGGATGCACCTTCGATATCTTCGGGCTCAGCTTGCTTTTTAATAATGGATGATTCACTGAAGACACGGGAAGGAGAGTTTTGGAATTATCTTAAAAAAGAAGGCTTCTCTGCTTGGAGTAAATACAGATATTGGGGATGCGGTTGGGTATATGTAAATGTAAATTCAAAGCTGTACGCGCCAGGGATGCCGGGAGTCTCAATCACCCGGTGTGTGGTAAGCAAGTATCCGCGGAATGCGCTAAGCATTGAAGAGTTTAAAATGATATGGAACATTCTTAAAGAACACGAAGAGAATACCTAAGCATAACTGCTATAATACAAGTGCGAAGTAAAGACTTTTGTGCATGGACAAAACATCGTAGGTATTACGACGGTGTTATAATAATAAGGAGGTGTAAGCTATGCAAATGTGTCCAGAGTGTGGAAATTATTATGATGAATCTGAATACGCAAAATGTCCAAATTGCCATCCAGTTAGTGGAAATCCTAATGATGATGTAATATATGGTCAGAATGTTAACGCAGATGCAGATAAGGATCCGTTAACAGGAGACGCAGAGCAAAAGAGGGGACACCATGGACAGAATCAACTTCGGCGATATTTATCCGTTCTGGGCGGATCTTACAGAGTCTGAGCAGGAACGTTTCGCGGCCGCGACTGCTGTCAGAAAATACAGCAAGGGAGAGCTGGTGTATCAGCCGGACGTGAGGTGCGAGGGCATGATCTACATGCTAGAGGGCAAGTTGCGGGTCTACATTCTGTCAGACGACGGCAGAGAGATCACACTCTACAGACTGGGACCGGGAGAGCAATGCGTGTTCTCAGCTTCCTGCGTGATCGAAGCGCTCAGCTATGAAGTCTTTATAGAGGCGGAGACGGATGCGCGTCTGCAGCTTACGGATGCCGCGACACTCAGACTGATCAGCGAAGACAATCTTTACCTCAGGACGTTCAATCAGGAGATCGCCCTGATGAGAGCCTCCGACATCCTCTGGACCCTGCAGCAGGTGCTGTTCTACAGCGTCGACAGAAGACTGGCGGTCTATCTGCTGGAAAGTTCCGCGAAATCAGGGGGCAGAGCAGTCAGGGGAACCCATGAGCAGATCGCAGCATCCATCGGAAGCGCGCGCGAAGTGGTCAGCAGGATGCTCAAGAGATTCGCGGATGACGGATACATCAAACTGTCGAGAGGGACGGTGGAGATCATCGATAAAAGCAGTCTTGAAGAGGTGGCAGGGCTATAGCGCGGGTATAACCGGAACAGCAGAAAAACTAAGATAGATATAGATCATATATAAAAAACAGGCCTGAGCAGCTATGATGCCCAGGCTTGTTTCATCTCATTTTTTGTATAGTTGTTTGTAAGAAGGTTTTTATGGAGTTTTTATAGGAGTGTTTATGTTATTGTTTTCTTTTCTTTTTTATTTGAGCATGGCCTCGATCTGTGCCTTAGGTCTTACACCTACCGATGTCTGAGTGACTTTGCCGTCCTTCATAACTACCAGCATCGGGATGCTTGATACATTGAAGGCCTGCGCGAGTTCCATTTCATCGTCTACGTTGATCTTGCCGACCTTGACTTTGCCGTCATATTCTTCGGCGATCTGGGAAACAATCGGCGCGAGCATTCTGCAAGGTCCGCACCAGCTTGCCCAAAGATCCAGCAGTACCGGCTTATCTGAATTGAGTACTTCACTCTCAAAATTGTCTTTTGTTATGTTGATCTCTTTCATTTTCATTTCCTCCGTTCTTTATCTTATGTCTGTATTATAAGGGAACGGACCGGTACGTTCTGTGACATTGTCACATAAGCGAAAAATACTTTCAGATTTTTGGACCGGTATCTCATTGCTTCAGGCCGGCATCTAAACTGTCTGCTAGATGAAGAGGTTGACGTTGGAATCTTCCGCGTCGCCGAGGTAGTATCCTACGCCGCCAAGCTCCACGCCATCGATCAGCTCTTCCGGCTTGATTCCCATAACGTCCATGCTCATTGTGCAGGCAACGATCTTGACACCGTTGTTCATGGCACTCCTGATGAGCTCCTCGAGGGTATTGACGTTCTTGTCCTTCATGATCTTCTTCATCATTGCCGTACCGAGTCCGCCCATGTTCATCTTGGAGATCTTCAGTTTATCAGCGCCTTTTGGAAGCATGGTTCCGAACATTTTCTCCATAGGCGATTTGTCTACGTGCATCTTTTCTGCTTTGCGCAGTACAGAGAGACCCCAGAAGGTGAAGAACATCGTCACCGGCTTGCCCATCGCGGCAGCGCCGTTTGCTATGATGAAGCTCGCCATGACCTTGTCCATGTCTCCGGAGAAGACGATGATGGTCTTGCCGTCCTTGTCAGTCTGCCGGACTGCAGGAGCCGTCTTAGCGGCCGCGGCAGGGGCAGGGACACCGGACATGCCTTTTGCGATCTTGGCAACGTAGTCAGTGCCTTCCTTCTGGTTGTAGATCAGGGTATTTCCGGTACGCTTGCACCAGGCAACGATATCCTTGGTGAAGCCCGGGTCTGATGCTCTTACTTCAAGCACTTCGCCGTCGTTCATCTTCTGGATGTTCTCAAATACCTTCAGGATCGGACCCGGGCACTGCATTCCGCTGCAGTCGAGTCTCATGCTGACAGCTGCGTCAGCGGCAGGTGCTTCGGCCTGAGCCGCCGCTGCAGCAAGGAATGGTGAATTTACAGCTCCCATGTCTTCTTCCTCCTTATAGTCTCTGTAATGAAGCGAGCGGTAGAACCTTGTGCCCGCAGGGTATACTTTTACGTTTTCAAAACCGTTCAGCATCAGCACTCTGGCCGCGGAGTAAGCTCTGACTCCGACGTTGCAGAAAACGATGATCTCCTTGTTCTTATCGAGTTCGCTGAGTCTGCCGCGGAGATCACCGAGAGGGATGTTGATCGCTTCAGGCATTTCGAATGCCATTCTCTCAGCATCTTCTCTGATGTCGAGCAGCTGGGTCTTATCATCCGCCTTGACTTCGAGATCCGAGAAGCTTACGAGTCCGTCCAGCACGTTCCTGATGACGAATCCTGCCATATTGACCGGATCCTTTGCAGAGGAATACGGCGGGGCATATGTGAGCTCGAGCTTTGCGAGGTCGGTAGCCTTAGCGCCGAGCCTGGCTGCTGTCGAGATAACATCGATCCTCTTGTCTACACCTTCAGCGCCTACGATCTGTGCACCGAGGATCTTCTCGCCGTCAGGTGTGAAGATGACCTTGATGATCAGCGGCTGCGCTCCCGGATAGTAACCCGCGTGATGATTCTGATTCAGGATGACATAGTCATAATCCTTGCCGCGCTCCTTGCCGGCAGCCCTGAGAGCTTTTTCACTCTTTCCGGTCATGCCTACAGCGAGGTCGAACACCTTGGCAATGGAGGTTCCCTGTGTGCCTTCGTAATGCTCCGAAGCACCGTTTATATTATTTGCAGCGATGCGGCCTTCCTTGTTGGCAGGACCGGCCAGCTGGTACTGCATTCTTTCTTTTGTAGTGAAATCTTCGATCTCAGCGATATCGCCAAGCGCGTAAATGTTTTCATCGTTTGTTCTAAGAAGCTCGTCTACAACGACTCCGCCGCGCTCATTGAGGGTGAGGCCGGCTTCACGGGCCAGCTCGCTGTTAGGTCTGAGTCCGATGGAAAGGACTACGAATTCCGTAACGATCTCGGTGCCGCTTCTTAGAATGATCTTGATTTTTTTCTGTCCGCCCTCATAAAGCTCTTCAAATGACGAAACCCCGTCGCTGAGGTGGAGGTGCACACCTTGTTCCTCGATATGCTCATGCAGGAGCTCCGCGAGCTCACGATCCACCGGAGGCATTACCTGCTCGGCCGCCTCAATGAGTGTGGTGTCAAGACCTGCGATGTGAAGGTTTTCGGCTACCTCAAGACCGATGAATCCTCCGCCGATGACTGCGGCGGATTTTATGCTGCTCTCAAGCGCCATGTTTCTTATGCGGTCCGTGTCAGGAACCGTCCAGAGCGTCTGGATGAGATCGGATTCGATGCCCGGGATCCTCGGCCTGAGAGGGGAGGATCCGGTGGAGAGAACGAGAGTATCGTAGGATTCATCATATTCTGAACCGTCTTTTCTCCTGACTCTGACGCTCTTTGCATCACGGTCGATGCTGATGACCTCGTTGCCTGTGCGCACATCGATCCTGAACCTGTCGCGCATGATCTCCGGCTTGGAGACAAGCAAAGCCTCGCGGGACTTGATCACATTACCGATGTGATAAGGAAGCCCGCAGTTTGCATATGATATATAATCGCCTCTCTCAAAAAGAATGATCTGTGACTCTTCATCGAGTCTTCTGAGTCTGGCAGCGCAGCTCGCGCCGCCGGCAACGCCTCCGACTATAAGTATCTTTTTCATAACTATCGTCCTTTCTGCTCTGACTCTGAATTACGGTCCGCATACAGCTATGCGTTTACTGCCGCGGAATAAAGACCTGATTTACTCATATTATACTTATCGGGAGGAGTATTTTATGTGACAAAGTCACACAAGGCGCGAATATGTTTTCCCGGATCCCGACGGACCCATAACCTTTACTCTATACGATGAATTGAATTCTTTTGTAATTAAACGCAGTGCACACCAGTATCATCAGGATGTTGCTGAACAAACCGGCTTGAAAAGAAACAGATCGAATGATAAACAGGCTATGGGGAAATTTGTGAGGAATTTCAAACATATGAGATGCTGCATCCGCTGAGGTTTGCAATACCTTCATCACAAGACTTCGGGTCTGTCCATCAGCTCCA
>JAIKVR010000009.1 GCA_024685545.1 Eubacteriales bacterium
TTGATACTCAGATAGATTATCACCGTACTGTATTCGTTGGAATTCTCAACGGCTGACGAAAGCTGAGGTATAACATACCGTGAGTTAAACAGCTCATCGAGATATTTTGGTTCAGTTCCGAGTACTCTTGCAGTTCCGGCGAGGAATTCTTCCGAATTGAGTCTGCTGCTGAAAGCGTCAGCCAGGATATAAAGCTCGGCAATATCCGCTTTCGCCTTCAGATCCACACGATATGAAGCGGTAGCAGTGACAACATTCATCCAGTCGATATGCGCTAGGATCGAATTCTGAAAATACTGATTCTGTCCTTCGACCTGCTCATTGTGTTCCGAGAGGATTTTGGCCAGAACATCGAGTTTATCTATCTCCTCCTGTGAATGCTCTGATGACTGATTCAGTCGCTGGACATAGTACTCTCTAGTTCCCATTGACATATTGAGCTTTATTTTCACAAAGTAGCCAAAGCCGGCTACGATCAGCGCAAATATAAGCATCGGGATAACAATGGAACGCCATTTGGAGATGATATACCAGATCAGATCAGCGAACCTGATCGTATATTCGTTTTTGTTATAGCCTGAATTAGGATTATCCATATTAGTTGGACCCCTTCAAATATAAATGTATTCAGATAATTGTATTCGCAAACAAAGACTGTAAACGTCCCACCAATTCTGCGAAAACGTTCCTATGGATCACCTATACAGATACAGGGAGCAAGGCTGATCCATCCTCCCGTACAAGTTTTTATTTTCTGACAGTTTTTATTACCGCGTCCTGCCCGTTCAGGGTTACTTTCTCACCGTCGGTCTCGCCAAATACGATGGATAAGGATAGCGTTTCCGCCTTGATATAATCCTCGTTCTCCTTAACAGCTTTGCTGATCGTGTCGCCCGAAGAGATGAACAGGTCGATGCGGTCACTTACGTCATAGCCGCTGTTCTTTCTTATCTGCTGGACTTTAGAGACAATCTCGCGTGCGTATCCTTCGCTGAGCAGTTCCTCTGTGAGATTGGTGTTCAGCACCATGAACAGGTTGTTCTGCATCTGAACATCAAAACCTTCCTTCGCTGAGATACGGACATCCAGCATATCCTTGGTCACGTTCACAGTCTCCCCGTCCAATTCCACCACTGCGGTACCGCCGTCGGAAACATCCTTTAAAAGCTCAGGAGCGTTGCATCCGACAAGATACTGGCTCAGAAGCTTAACCTTAGCTCCGAGCAATTTGCCGCAGACTTTGAAATCGGGCTTTATAACAAAATCCATCAGATCGGTAAGGTCATCCTTGAAGACGACATTCTTCACATTGAGTTCTTCGGCTATGAGTCCTGTCATCTGTTCGATCTGGGGCTTCAAGGCAGCATCTACTATAGCTTCCTGCAGGGGCTGCCTGACTTTCAGCTTAGCGTCTTCCCTGGCACTGCGTCCGAGAGAGACGAGCGTACGCACTGTTTCCATACGCTTCTCGCTGGCTGGATTGATCATGCTCTGATCTGATATGGGATAGGATGCACAGTGAACACTCTCATTCCCGGTCAGATTCCTGTATATCTCTTCCGTGATATAAGGCGCAAATGGAGCAGCAAGGCGGCATACACCTTCCAGCACTTTATATGTCACAGCAAATACTGCTTTTTTGCTTTCCGTCAATCCGCTTTCCCAGAATCTTCTCCTGTTGCGGCGGATATACCAGTTGGAAAGGTTTTCGTTTACGAATTCCTGAATGGCGCGAACGGCTTTTGTGGCGTCGTATTCCTCCATGTCTGCAGCAACTTCCTTAACGAGGCTGTTATACACGCTCATCATCCACAGGTCAATGTCCTCCTTCAACGGCGTATCGAGGAATTCTTTCGGATTGATGCCGTCAGCGTTAGCGTAGAGAGCAAAGAACGAATACGAATTCTTAAATGTCGTGAAGAATTTGCTGATGACCTCCTTAAGGCCTTCCTCATCGAATCTCGTCGGTGTCCACGCAGGCGAAACGTACAGCAGATACCACCTGAGAGCGTCAGCGCCGTATTTATCGAATAGTTCGAAAGGATCTACGGTATTGCCTTTGCTCTTGCTCATTTTCTGTCCGTTGCTGTCGAGGATAAGGTCGTTGACCAGGACATTTTTGTAAGGAGCTCTGTTCTTAAGGAAAGTGGATATGCACAGCAGCGAATAGAACCAACCTCTCGTCTGGTCGATGCCTTCGCAGATGAAATCTGCCGGATACTGATCCTCGAAAAGAGCGCTGTCCCCGAACGGATAATGATATTGAGCGAATGGCATGCTGCCTGAATCGAACCAGCAGTCGATGACGTCAGACACTCTGCTCATCGTTCCACCGCAATCAGGACATTTGATATGCACTTCGTCCACATAGGGTCTGTGCAGCTCGATTGTCATATCTATCGGTTCGATAGCCTTGGAAACAAGCTCTTCACGGGATCCGATCGACTCAACGTGTCCGCAGGAGCACTTCCAAATATTAAGAGGCGTGCCCCAATAGCGGTTGCGGGAAATCGCCCAGTCCTTCATGTTTTCCAGCCAGTTACCGAACCGCTTCTCTCCCACGAAGCTCGGGAACCAGTTGACTGTTTTGTTCGCGGCAATAATATCGTCCTTGTATTTGGTCGTTGCGATATACCAGCTAGGCTTGGCATAATATAGAAGCGGAGTCTTGCATCTCCAGCAGTGGGGATAGTTATGCTCCATCTTCTGCTTTTTATACAGTTTGCCTTCATCCTTCAAATATTCTACGATCTTTGCGTCAGCGTCCATGACGAACATCCCTTCCCAGGGAGTCTCAGTGTATTTTCCGGACAAATCAACAGGGCATACTACAGGAAGACCGTATTTCTGTCCGAGAGCGAAGTCATCCTCACCGAAAGCAGGTGCGATATGCACGACTCCGGTTCCGTCTTCAGTGGAAACGTAATCACCAAGGGTAACATAGAAAGCTTTACCATCAACTTTCACGAAAGGCATAAGCTGTTCATATTCCATATGCTCGAGGTCGCGGCCCTTCATGTGGTCGATGATCTCGTATTTGCCTGTAAGAACTGTGTCGAGGAGCGCTTCAGCAAGGATATATACCCTACCGTTATTTACAGCCCTGACATAATCTACTTCGGGATTTACGCACAAAGCCACGTTGGCAGCCAGCGTCCACGGAGTGGTCGTCCATGCAAGTATATACTCGTCTTTATCCTTGACCTTAAACGGGACATATACAGTATCACTCTTGATCATTTTGTAGCCCTGGGCTACTTCGTGCGATGCAAGTCCGGTTCCGCAGCGCGGGCAGTATGGGAGGATCTTATAGCCCTCATACATGAAGCCCCTTGTGAAAAACTGATTCAGTATCCACCATTCGGTCTCAATATAATCGTTATCCAGAGTGATATAGGGGTTGTCGAGGTCGATGAAATACCCCATGCGTTTCGTCATGTTCCTCCAGAGCTCCTCGTAGGAGAATACAGACTCACGGCATTTATCGCAGAATTCCTTGATACCGTATTTTTCGATATCCCCTTTACCGCTCATACCGAGCTTCTTTTCCACCTCGATTTCAACAGGAAGTCCATGAGTATCCCACCCGGCTTTTCGTACGACTCTGTATCCGGTCATCGTGTGGTATTTGTTGACAGCGTCTTTCAGTGTCCTGGCAAGTACATGATGTATGCCCGGTTTGCCGTTGGCTGTCGGCGGGCCTTCGTAGAACACGAAATTATGATTTCCTTCCCTGACGTCGAGCGTGCGTTTCAGTATATCTATCTTGTCCCAATACTCGCTGACCAGTTTTTCGTTCTCGTTGACGTTTCCTTTCTCAAGTTCCTTAAATGCCATATAAACCTCCGAATTAATAAAAAAGTCCTGTGTTTCACAGGACGAAAAACTCCGCGGTACCACCCGTTCTTGGCTTTACCAATAAAGCCCACTCTGTCCCGTAACGAGGGGAACGTGCCGACTTACTGAGTTCTGCCGGCAGGCTCCAAAGTGATCTTCCCATGAGCAGTGCGGCCTCTTTCCAGCTTCTGAGGCTCTCTGTACGTCTGTCTTACGGTACTCTCTTTTTCACAGCCTTTAAAAGTTATTTTACATTACGATAGAGCTAAAGTCAATGCATCGGAGGAATGAAATGAGGCGCCTTAGATTGTATTTGTCTGCCTTTAATGCTACAATTGAACCATTCGGAGGATAATTATGGAAAACGAGAAAAAGAACAACCCGCTGACATGGCTGTTGCTCGTGCTGTTAGGCTCCGCTGGAGTGCTGATAGGGATAATGATGGCATTTTTCCCGGGCATGCTGATCAGGGCAGGGCTTATAGCCATCGCCGTGATAGTGATAATCCTTGGAGCCACAGATATCATCGCCGCGATAAAATACAAGGACGATTCTTCATCATGGAAGTTCTCGCTCATAGCAGGTCTCGTCAATATCGCCTGCGGTATATTCCTGATCAGTGCTTATCTCTCGCAGACCGTCGCAGGAATCGTGATTTACGGTATACTTTGCCTCTGGGCATTTGTCAGAGGAACGCTGCTCGTCATCTCCTCACTGATCGGAGATCCGAAAAGGTATAAGGAGACTGTAACAGCAGGCATCGAAGCTCTTCTCGGCGCAGGCCTGTATTTCCTGAGGAATATCATATTTGCCTCCGTCAAGATCATCGGTCTGGTGCTCACATGCCTTGGAGGAGTAGCTCTCATAGCCGGATTCTTTCTGAAATCCGTCCGTCAGGAGAATAAGGGAAAACAGCCTGAACCCATCCATAAGAATAAGAACGATAAATCCGGAAAAATCGATACAGTCCAGGACGACAGGACATCAGATTTGCACGGAAAAGCAGATGAAACAGCCGACGAGGAAGAAAAGCTCATTGCTGAGGTTATAGAGGAAGAAAAAGCAGTCACCGACACACCTGAAGACGCCGAAATAAAGAATAACTCCCCTGCAATCGAGGAGGTGGAGGACGGAATTAGTGAGAATGAGGAATCGCCTGAAAATAGCGCAGACGCTGATGAGCATGAAAAAGGAGAAGCCCTCTCGGAAGAATAATCGAATTTTACCGGCGCAAACTTGACAACATCGATCATTTATCATATACTTTAACAGTCGCGGGTGTAGCTCAGTGGTAGAGCCCCAGCCTTCCAAGCTGGTTGCGAGGGTTCGATCCCCTTCACCCGCTCCATTGAGTGCCAGTAGCTCAGTTGGATAGAGCAACGGCCTTCTAAGCCGTGTGTCGGAGGTTCGAGTCCTCTCTGGCGCGCCACTATATGGTGGGATTGGCTTAGCTGGTTAAAGCGTCGGATTGTGGATCCGAAGATCGAGGGTTCGAATCCCTCATCCCACCCCACATCAACCCGATACAGGGGTATCGCCAAGCGGTAAGGCAACGGACTCTGACTCCGTGATCCGTAGGTTCGAATCCTACTACCCCTGCCATACAAATCTTTTCGAAGCCTTTAAGGCTTCTTTTTTCTGTCGAAAAAACGGTCTGATGATGAAAAAAGCCATGGAACGTGTATTCGTCCCATGGCGTGTAGTGTGTCTGTACGTATTTCCAGTCAGATCAGCCCTGAAATGATCGACACTAAATCAAGCGGCGCATATGCCTTCATGCCTATATCCAAACCTTCGAACTCCGAGATATCTCTGTCATATAAAGCGGCGATGAATCCGCAGCCAATTGCGTTGGCGCCTTCACAGTCAGTACGCGAGTCTCCGATGACGACAGCATCCACTGCCTCTGGGACATGCAGCCTTTCTAGGGCAACGGCTATGAGCTCCGCTTTATCAGAGCGTTCCCCGTTTTCCAGGCTTCCGGCGTAAGCATCGAAAAGGCCGTTAATGCCGAGAACGGAGAAATTCTGCAGCAGGCTGTTTTCCTCGCGCACGGTGGCGACCGCTGTCTCTATGCCTAGAGCCTTCAGACCGTTAACGGCATCCTCAATGCCGTCGTACAATCTCGCCTTTTTTATGCCTTCAGCAGCGTAATACTCACGGTAAATGCGCACCGCCTCATCGCAGTCTTTATCCTTAATCCCGTAATATGTCGAAAAGGAATACCATAAAGTAGGTCCGATAAACCGCCTGAGCGCTTCCTCGGACTCATCGATGCCAAAATGCTTAAGAGCGTGTCTGGCAGAATCCATCACGCTGTATTTTGTATCGGCTACAGTCCCGTCAAAATCAAATATAGCGCATCTGATCTTATTCATTTGCTTTATGGTCTTTCTGCACGGAGACATCCGGTCCCGCACCTCCGGTATCGGGGTTATTTCCTTTATCCAGTCCTGCCTCAGCAGTACTGTCGTCATTGATGAGGTCATCTTCTGAAGCATCATCGGAAAGGAGCTTGTCGATCTCGTCGTCCAGTCTGCCCACATCATCCCATGCACTGATGACATCCCTCTTCTTAACTCCCTTTTCCAGGGCAACTGAAGAAACAGGCTGCTTATTACGGCTGCTTTCCTTCCTTGTCTGCGGTTTATGCTGCGCGTTCTTTTTCTGCTGGCTAGTTTTCTCAGCCTCTTCAGAAGATGCCTTGCCGTCGTCAGCATTCTTCTTACCCTTGTTTTCGGTTTTTTTAAGATGTTTGCGGGTTTTCAGTCTGTTCGCGACAAGAATCACCACCACCATAAGCAGAGAGAGCGCCAGAATCACACCGATATATCTCATCAAGTCTGCTACATTGTTGACTATCTGGATATCCTTAGTGTTAACGGTCCTGAAATCAGTGATCTCTGCGGTGTTTCCGTTCTGGTAGACAACGGAGATATATGCGGTAACCTTGAAGGTGTAGTTCACATCGGGGCTTGCGGTCTGGTCCACAAATTCGCGGATATTACCACCGACTTCACCGACAGTAATATATACATTCACTTTCGGGACAACGGTACCGGTCGTTGTGCCTTGAGACTCAGTCTCTTCACCGCCCTCATCCTCAGATATCGTTTCCTCGATGCGTTCTATGAGGAATCCGGTTATCGTATAGCTGCCTTCGCCTTCCACACTCGTGTCTTCGATATCTGACCAAACCAGCTTTCCGCCGGGGGCCTCGCTATCCTCATACAAAGCAAGATTAAAGACCGGCCGCTGCAGCTTATAATAAAAGGACTCTACATTTGAAGCAAGGGTATTGATCAGTTCCTCATTCCCTTCCGTCTTGATGTTGTTCAGAGAGACATCCAGCATATTCAGGGAGGGCATCTCGGCCAGTCCGGTGTTCAGCTCAGTAAGCCTGTTCTGGTACAGAATCAGTGTTTCAAGTGCCTTCATGCCCGATATTTCGTCCGGAATTGATGATATCTCGTTATTGTTCAGCGTCAGGTACGTAAGTGATGTCAAGCCGCTAAGGCCAAGCGGAAACTCCGTCATATTGTTGTTATCCAGATTCAATGTATTCAGTGAACTCATTGCGGAGATATCTGCCAGGATGGCTATCTTATTGTGTGACAAACCAAGATCTTTAAGCCCCGAGAGCGCGGCAATACTGGCTGGGAAGCTGTCCAGAGCATTGTTATTGAGAGATAGTGTGGTCAGTGCCTTGCAGAACGAGATATCCGGAACCGCCGTAATCTGGTTGTTGTCCAGATAGAGGCTTTGGAGCACACTGTACGGTCCCTTCGGTGCAGAGATCCCCGCGGAGGAATTGTTCCGTCCGTCCACATAAAGCAGTCTGCGTGATGTGAAGGCAAAAGAAGGAACCATTTTCACCTGATTATTCGAGTAGTCCAGATACTCGAGGTTATACAGGTTGGATAGCGGTTCCAATGTGGTAATCTTGTTATTTGAAATTATCAGTTTCTTGACGTTCAGCGCATATTCCATGCCCTTCAGGGACGAAATATTGAGTCCGCTCAGATTAAGGGTAGACGGCAGTGAGAACATCGCGGCCACTGTAAGTGTCCCGGAATGAGAAGCGGTTACGAGAGCCTTTCTGAGGGACGAGTCAGGTACGTCCACTTCGCTGGCATACCATTCGCTCAGCACGGTGGGGTCGACATTTTCTGTCAGGTTGAAGTTGGGGTCAGTCAGGATGTCTTCCGGATTGCCGGTCAGTACGACGACCTCTCCTTCCTGTCCCTCCTCAGCGTAAGCTTCATTATTCGGTATATATATGACAAGGTTCATTGCTATTGCCAGTGCAATAAGAAACACTGTGAACTTCTTCAACATTTTTCTCCTCCGTGACAGAATATGCCAGATACATCATACCATTTTTAGCCAACCTTTGGTAGATTTGAATGCTAATTTCCTCATTGGGAGAGGTCCAGTGCTACGTGCTTATTTCGATGGATAGCGGAATGCCTCAACAAAAGGGAACTTTCCATGCACAAAACCGCTATTATCTGATAAAATGAAAAACAGACTTTGATACATTCAAGAGGGCCACATGGAAATAACCGAAAAAACCGATATACTATTAGGCTATTTGGAAGAAAGAGATATCCGTTCCATTACCGTTATTGATCTTACCGGATTAACGGGAGACATGGATGAATTCATCATAGGCACGGCCGCAAACGAGCGCAATGCCAGGAGCTGTGCAGAGTATCTGAGAGAAAAATCATCGGGCGAAATGCGTTTAGTCGGGATGGAAGGATACGAGGATGGCAAATGGATCCTCGCTGATTACGGTGATATCATCGTCCATGTATTCATTGACGACGAAAGACGGCGCTACGACCTGGAGAAGCTTTGGGCAGACGGCAAATTCCTGACGAAGAGGGCTAACGAGATCAATGAGAACAAAACAGATTGACCTGAAGAACGACCCTATCGGCAAACTGATGCGGCATTTCATAGTCGCTTCAGTGCTCTCGATGGTGGTGGAAGCACTCCACTCGGTTATAGATTCGGTATTCATCGGACAGTATATAGGTTCAGTCGGGCTTGCCGCGGTCAATTCAACCGCCACTATCATCTCATGGATATGGGCTTTTGAAGTTTTGTTTGCCTCTGGCGGTTGTACGCTGAACGCTATCCTGCTGGGCGAAGGCGAGGAGGAAAAGGCGTGCAACATGTTCTACATGACTGTCGTCTCTGCAATGACCACAGTCATAATAGCGGCTGCAGTTGTAATGTTATTCACACAAGAGCTTTGCCTTCTGTTTGGGTGCACCGAAGAAGCACTGCCATTCGGCATACCATATATCCGCATTCGCATGGTATTTCTTGTATTCGACTGCTTCAATACAATAATGAGCAGATTCGTTCGCAACGACGCGAATGTCAAAGTCGTGATCTACGCTACAGCAGCAACAACGGTAGTGAACATTCTGCTCAAATTTGTCTTCTTAGACGGATTCGGGATGAAGATGGCAGGTGCTGCTCTTGCAACAGGGATCGCCCTGGCCAGTTCCAGCGCAGTGTACCTGACTCATTTCCTGCGCCCGTCTTCCAAACTGGATCTGAAACTGATGCGCATGAAGTTCAGTTTCCATGATTTCGGGCACCTTTTCCGCACAGGCATACCTTTCTTTTTTTCTGAAAGCGCCTGGGCGCTGACTTCCATCTTCCTAAACAGAACACTGCGCTCCCTGGGAGGCACTACAGCAATCGCTGCAATGGGCACTATGTTCACGATAATCAATTTCGTCTGGCTCGTGATCTATGGTGTAGCCAGTGCAATCACACCCATCATCGGATATAACCACGGCGCAGGCGAGACAGACCGAGTCATGAAGACACTCAGATATGGCATCTTCCTCGGAACTTTGTTCGGACTGATCGCCACCGCAATATGCGCCTTATTCTGCGAGGAGATCGTAATGGTGATAAACAATTCCGAAAAGGATTTCATAGATATGGCCGTACATGCGACAATGATAAACCTCACCACGATGCCGATCACGTCGGTAGCTCACTGTGTATTGTCGTTCTATCAGGCTGTGGACAAATCAAAGACAGCGACAGTCATGACGATACTCAAAAACACAGTTTTTGTCATCGTGATGCTCTTTGCTCTGGTCTACGGTTTCAACATGGGGATCGAAGGCGTCTGGTGGACTTATCCGGTGACTGACATTATGACGCTCGTCATGTGCCTGACAGCGATACTGATCACAAAAAGAAAATATCATGCAATCAGCCGTGACGAAGCCTCGGCTGTGAATGAATAATCATTCCATCAACTATGAACAGACGGCTATTTTCCAAAATAACCGTTTTTTATTATATAACCTTCCCTTGAACCGCTGAAGAATATCCTGACGGAAGATGCACGGAAGAATACACCGCATACCCTGATCACCTCAAGTCCGGGGATAAGCGTCGTTTCCCTACCGCTGGCAAAGGATGAAATATACTCGAAGGCATCGCTTCTCCCTATGACGGAAACGATAAAGACATTGAGTTCTTCAAGGGATATCCTTCCATCCTCGTCTGCAAGAATACCCGCAACGCTGGATGCGCTGCCGCCCATGACGTCTATCTCTGGAGCGGTGATGCTCACGAATTCTTCCAGAAAGCCTCTTACGTAACTGTCGATTTCTCCAAGTTCCTCAATAGCCGGGATATCCGAAGACACAAATCTGTTCTTCATAGCCAGAGCTCCTATCGGTGCGCTGATGGATCTGCCTGCCCTGCCGTCTTTATACTCGAATATCTGCCCGCTCCCTCCCCCGATATCCATTCCGATGCCTTCGGTCTTACCGGAAAAATGCATAAGGCTGAGCGCATCGCATTCGGCTTCCTGCTCTCTGGTCAGTATATCGGGGATGATGCCTGTCTCCTCTTTGACCAGCCGAACTGCATCACTACTATTTGATGCGCTCCTCAAAGCCTCCGTGGCGTATGCACGTATCTCCTCAGCTCCATTTTCAAGAAGGAAATCACGGCATTTAATACAGCTTTCAGCCAATACTGAAAGACCCTCGCTGTCAATCGCCCCGTCTGTGACATGTGAGGAGAGCATCGCATAGAACGAGACACGGCAGACAGGAGTCAGTGCCTCATCCGATGTGTCATAAAGGTATGCTTTGATGGTATTCGATCCGATATCTATAATTCCTAATTTCATAATGTTCCTCCAATAAAACAACGGCCCGCTCTATCGCAGCGCAGACCGTTGTGTTCTCATAAATAGCGTTCAAGAATATCGTCCACTTTGCTGGAGAACGTACGCAGCATTACCCTGTCGATGAAACTGCCAAAAGAGCTTTTCTCCCCCAGGCTGCTGAGCCATGACAGATACTCTGCTTTACGTACATCCTCTTCCCTGAGCTTCCGGTCGTAAAAGGCTTCTTTCAACCGGGACTTAACGGAAGCTGCACGGTGACTGATCACGGAAGAAACGCTTCTGATAACTTTTACTGCGGCCTTTCCGATGGACCTCCCGACAGCCCCCGCATTCTCAAAGAAAGAAGATACTGCATCGCTGAATCGCATCCCGAAACTAATGGCAGTACGGGAGGAAACAGAGCCCTCGTAAGGTTCATCGGTAATCTGCGCGATCTCGATATGCCGGGGCGGCATCTTGGCATTCTCCTCAAATGCATTCTTCAGATCCCTGTTTGTGAGAGAGGCACTGTTCGCAGGTTTGCTGGTCCTGCCCATAGTTTCGTCAACATACCCGATGAATGATCTGTAGTCCAGTCCATCAAGAGCAGCCTGTCCGACCGGTTCTGTTCCTTTGCGTTCCATCAGGGTGTCTGTAGAAATACCGTGTTTCACTCGTTGCAGACTGAAATAGCCGGTAATGCCTTCCGTAAAAGGCAGAAGAGTGTATCCATCTGACAACATGCTCAGCGAAGGTTCGCTTACTGGATACAAAGGCTCCCATTCAAGTCTGAAAAAGACGGAGAACAGGAAAAAGATATCCATCAGAACGACAAATGCTGATATGGCCCATGCGTAATATACCGTCTTTCTGAGCCTTACACCGACATGGAAATTTTCCATGAATCTGTTGGCTTCCAAGCAGTCGTCTATAAAGGTGCCACCAGTGGATGTCACGTTTATAAAGTAAGTCTTGCCGTTATGTAATGTGTAATACGCTTTTGTCTCACCCTTGAATTTGCTGTCAAAATCATCATTATCCGGGCTGTAATCCGAATAGAAGGAATAGCAGCGGCAAGTCCAGTACTTCTGACCGTAGAACTCTTCCTGTCCTATCTGGGTACGGTAGGTATATGAACTGATGGACTTGAAATACTTGTTGAAGAAATCTTCTATGTATTCCTGGTTGTTGAACGTCGAATCGACAGCCGGTGAGCCAATATAGAATTCGTTCTCTTTATATCCGCCTCTTTGCTCGACGTTAAGTTTTGAATAATACTCCTCTGCATTGATGAGAACATGGACGTTGTTGGTAAATCGTACGATGACGGTATTGTAATAGCCAAAGTTGGAGATGCTGTCTTCGTACCTTTTGGGCACATAAAAATAATACTCACAGTCCACACTGTAAATCTCACTGTAATCTATGCCCATTCCCTCTGCAACGCATGCGGTGAAACCGAAAGCGAGCAACGTCAACAATATGAGGACAGCGATCTTCTTTCTCACGTTCTTTACCTGTTATTTGATTATACCTTTGGAGGCTTTTGTATGCAAGAATTAAGATTGACAAATCATTTTGAAGAAGCTATAATCACCTTATATAAATACAGCGTTGAATGCGAAGAGTAAGCTGGAATTCCCGTCCAGAGAGGAGACGGCGGTGCGAGAGCTCCCGGGATACCCGCTGAACGTCGCGCAGGAGCTGACCTGAAAAGGCGTGTAAGGCGCGTTAAGCCCACGAGTGAATTCGCCGTGAATTAAAACGGGTGGTACCGCGGAGCAATCCGTCCCGTTGATTTCGCGGTTTTTTATTACCGCGGAATTCGTTAAGGGAGGTAAGATGAAAGAATTAAACAAAAACTACGACCCGAAAGAAGTGGAAAAACGCATCTACGAGATGTGGGAAAAAGGCGGTTATTTCCGCCCAGAGGTCAATCCCTCAGGCAAGCCCTATACTATAATGATGCCGCCGCCAAATATCACCGGTCAGCTGCACATAGGACACGCATTCTGTTTTACGCTGCAGGATATCCTGATTCGCTACAAACGCATGCAGGGATATGCTACGCTCTGGCTTCCCGGAGAGGATCATGCAAGTATCGCCACAGAAGTAAAGGTTATCGACAATATCTACCAGACCGAAGGCAAGACCAAGCTTGATATAGGCCGCGAGGGATTCATGGTGAGGGCCTGGGAGTGGGCAAACAAATACCGTAAGAGGATCGCCGAGCAGTCCCGGACAATAGGGGCTTCCTGCGACTGGAGCAGGGAGCGTTTTACTCTGGATGAAGGCTGCAACGAAGCCGTACATGAGGCTTTCAAGCGCCTTTACGACAAGGGTCTTATTTACAGGGACAGCAAGATCATCAACTGGTGCCCCAGCTGCAGGACAGCATTATCCGATGCCGAAGTCGAGTACGAGGAACAGGATGGCAGCCTGTGGTACATCAAATATCCGATCGAGGGCACAGACAAGTTCGTGACCGTCGCCACCACCCGTCCCGAGACGATGCTCGGAGACACTGCAGTGGCGGTGAACCCAGATGACGAGAGATATGCGGATATTGTCGGGAAGTTTGCGATCCTTCCGCTTGTAGGACGCAGGATACCCATAATAGCAGACGATTACGTGGATACCTCATTCGGTACAGGGTGTGTGAAGATTACCCCCTGCCACGACCCCAACGACTTTGAGGTAGGCCAGCGCCACGGCCTTGAGCAGATACGCATCTTTGACGATGAGGCGGTAGTCAATGAGAACGGCGGGAAATACTGTGGTCTGGACAGATATGAAGCCCGAGAGAGGATCATAAGGGACCTGACGGAAACAGGGGCACTGGAGAAGACAGAGAAGCACGTACACAACGTTGGTACTTGCTACCGGTGTCACACAACTGTAGAACCGATCACTTCCCTTCAGTGGTTCGTGAGTATGAAGAAACTGGCAGAGCCTGCCATAAAGGCCGTAGAGGACGGTGAAGTCACTTTCGTACCTGACAGGTTCAAGAAGATATATTTCAACTGGATGTACAATATTAAGGACTGGTGTATCTCGCGCCAGCTGTGGTGGGGGCACCGGATCCCCGCTTATTACTGCGACAGCTGCGGTCATATAGCAGTCGAGGGAGAAATCCCAGAGAAATGCCCCGAATGCGGTTGCAGTTCCTTCCATCAGGATGAGGATGTACTTGATACCTGGTTCTCCTCGGCGCTTTGGCCATTCTCCACTTTAGGTTGGCCGCACGACACTGAAGACCTTGCGAAATTCTATCCGAATGACGTGCTCGTCACAGGACCTGACATCATCTTCTTCTGGGTCGCAAGGATGATTTTTTCCGGAATCGAGTATCTTGGCAAGCCTCCTTTCCACCATGTTTACATCAACGGAATCATCCGAGATGAACTTGGGCGCAAGATGAGCAAATCTCTTGGAAACGGTGTGGATCCCATAGAGGCAGTAGAGACCTATGGCGCTGACGCAGTGCGCTTTACTCTCGTGACCGGAAACTCGGCAGGCAACGATGCCAGATGGATTCCCGACAAGGCCGAAGCCAGCCGCAACTTCTGCAACAAGATCAATAACGCTGCCAGATTCATAATGATGAACCTCACCGACTTTGAAGATGACAGGGAAGCGGCGCGGGAATATCTTACCAACATCGACAAATGGATAGTCTCACGTGCCAACGAGATGGTGTCTCAGGTTACCGCGAATATGGATAAATACGAGCTCGGCATCGCGCTCGAGAAACTTTACAACTTCGTATGGAGCGAGTTCTGCGACTGGTACATAGAATTCACCAAGAGCCGTCTCTACGGCGATGACATCAACGCAAAACACGCAGCACAGCAGACCCTGTATGACGTTTTCATGCTGATACTCAAGCTGCTCCACCCGTTCATGCCCTTCATCACCGAGGAGATCTACTCTCATCTGACAGACAGCGAATCCCCGCTTATCATTGCAAAATGGCCCGAATACGATGAGGCAAATTGCTATCCTGCAGAGCAGGAAGAGGTGTCAGAGATAATAGATGGTATCAGAGGCATCAGAAATGCGAGAGCCAAGATGAATATCCCTTTGGGCAAGAAAGCACCTCTCTTTATCATCCCCAACGAAGGAAAGGAGAGCATCTATGCCGGCAACAAGGATATATTTGCAAAGCTAGCATACTGCAGCGAGGTCACTTTTGCCGGCAAGGATACAGCAGGCGACAATGCGCTCACCGTGGTGACCAATACAGCAAAATACCTGATTCCTTTGGATTCGCTGATCGATAAGCAAAAGGAAATCGACAGACTGAATAAGGAAAAAGCGGATCTCGAGAAAAAGATCGAAGTTACGAATAACAAGCTGAACAATCCCCAGTTCATTTCCAAGGCACCGGAAAATGTCATAGCCAAGGAAAAGGAAAAGCTTGCTTCCTTCAGTGCTCTTCTCGAGGAAGTACTGAAGAGCCTGAGCATTTACGAATAGCACAACAATAAAAAAGCTCCTCTCTGAAAGCTGATGAACCGCCCTTCAGAGAGGAGCTTTTAATATAACAGTTTATTCGGAAAAATTCATATCGACTTCGCAGATATCTTCCGGACGGCGGATATTCTTAATCGTTATTCGGTAGTCAGCAGAGTTCCCGTCCTCGATAGCAGTTTTGAAAAGTATGTGGGCATCTCCGGAGCCTATGATCACACCGGAACAATCAAGCAAGGACACATTCATATCGATAAAACTCAGTGCTTTACCAGATATGTTTTCCAGCTGCCCAGAGATCTCCACGGTTTTCCCGTTTATTTCCACGTCCATGGTCTTCACAGCCCAAATACTGTTTTCCTCGGCACTGCTCTCCACAGGCAAATCCAATTGATATCTGCCTGCACAGCCTGCTGCTGTTACTAGCAGCACCGCAAGCATGGCAACGGAAACTAATCTAATCCTTTTCATAAGAATCAGGCTCCTTAATCCTATGAAACAGTATATATTCTGCGAATAGCATTGGCTATGTTTTTAATCATATGATAATCCTTGTAACACAGCTTTTGAAGGCATTTTAACCTTAGGAACACAGAGGTATCAGGTGTACTTCATGGTATAAGATCAATAATCTGAAATATATATCCGGACCGTGGACCCAACTATAAAGACACCGGTCTATTTGAGCTTTTTTCACCTGCCTGTCTTTCGACCCCCTGATTTTGGAGTATAATACACTCAAGACACACAGAAAAACACTGCACAGGAGGAAAACTAATGAACAGCGACAGACTTGAACGCGTGATGGCGCGAATGAAGGAAAACGGGCTCATGCAGATGGCGGTCAGCGATCCGATGAGCATATATTATCTTACAGGACAGAGGATATACCCCGGAGAAAGAATGCTGGCGCTGCTGCTGCGCCGCGGCGAAAAACCAGTCCTCTTTCTGAACGAATTATTCACCGCAAAAAACGGTCCGTGGGAGACAGTTTATTACAACGACTCGGATGACGCCGTTTCACTTATGGTGCCTTTTATCAATGAAAACGAAAAGCTGGGGATCGATAAGGACATGCCGTCGCGTTTTCTCATCAGCCTTATGGAGAAAAATGCAGCTTCAGGATATGTAAATGCGTCAGGCAACGTAGACCTGGTGAGGGCAGTAAAAGCTCCCGATGAGCAGGAAGCAATGATAAAGTCCTCTGAGATCAACGATCGCGCAATGGGGCGCTTCACCCTGCTCGTCAAGGAAGGGCTCACTGAAAGCCAGATAGCTTCCTTAATACCGGATATATACAAAGAGGAAGGAGCTCAGGGCGTTTCATTCTCACCAATCGTTTCCTTCGGGATGAACGCCGCCGATCCTCACCACGGCCCTGGCAGTTCTGTTCTTACTAAGGGACAGTGCGTGCTCTTCGATGTTGGCGGGAAATATGACGGATACTGCTCTGACATGACAAGAACTTTCTTTACCGCTCCGCCCACCGACAAACAGAAGGAAGTATACAATACCGTTCTGGAAGCCAACCTGGCCGCGGAAGACATGATCCGTCCGGGAGTCAGACTGTCAGATATAGATAAAACAGCAAGGGATATAATCACAAAAGCAGGTTACGGCAAGTATTTCACACATCGTCTCGGTCATTTCATTGGTCTCACCGAACATGAATACGGAGACGTATCCTCTTCAAGCGATTGGATCGCGGAGCCAGGGATGACGTTCTCCTGTGAACCCGGTATATATCTTCCGGGAGATTACGGCGTACGTATCGAAGACCTTGTCCTCGTCACAGAGACAGGCTGCAAGGTACTGAACGCATATCCCAAGGAACTGACAGTTTTAGCAATATAGAAGGCAGTTCCGAATGATCTGAAAGAAAATCTGGTCAACATCCTTGTTTAAAAGAAAAGAGGGCATCTTGATGAAAGCAGATGCCCTCTTTTCTTAGGTAGTTTTCACCGCTCTTATTCTTATTCCATCGGAGCAGCTATTGCTGTCCGTTCTTTACACGTTTCTCAGCCTCATCTATGACCTTCAGGACGTCCATCTCCTTAACTGTCACTTTCTGCGGAGGGAGCAGCTTATTAAGCTGGGCATCGGATAATCCGAAATAGTTCTTAACCATCTGGCGGAAGAGCTCCGGGCGGCGGCAGAGGAAATCATACGCCTGGTGCGCCTCAGACTGAAAATGAGCACGGCTGATGTTCCATCTTTTAAGATTATCGTTTACCTCTGGGGCGATCTCCTCAAAACGGGAATACCAGTAGGTTAGTATCTGATCCGTATTGAATATCGTCGGCCAGTAACTGGAAAGCCGTTCCAGGAACCTCTGCCGGAAATAATTCGATTTCATCAGATTGTATATAAGCGAGGAATCGAAATAATTATTGACCCCGTGACCGGCGGGGTTTGTGATCAGCTGCAGGTTGTTCTGTGCAGGCACATAGATCGCATAGTCCAGATCGTAGGTAAACCAGCGCCATTTAGAGCCTTCCTTGTTTTCACGCCACCATTTCAGGTTGACCGTATCGAAATTGGAGTAGTATATGTGCATGAGGTAGGTGTCGATCATATTGTCCACATCCATCATGCTCTCGACGCGCTTCCAGTTATCCGCGTTATTCAGGTCTGCGCTGCGGATGAATCCGATGAATTTCCAGTATTCCGTATATGAACCGGAATGGACCCCATGACCGAAGGATATAATATCGACATTTTTTTCGTTGATATCATAGTAACTGCTGAGGTATTCCTCATTTTCTTTTTCCCTGATGTTATACAGACCCCAGTACTGCCCGTTGATATAGACTACGCACGGGCGGAAGCCCTGATAATCCAGATCCATCTGGGTGGCGCCAAGCGTTTGGAGCACACCGTCTTTGATCATCAGGTCATCCCAGTCATTTCCGCCGGAGCGGAGGAGAAAATTCCCGAAATCCTTTGCCCTGGTATCATCATCGGGGAACAGGTTATATTCTATTCTGGATTGCCCAACGGTCTCAGTAAAATTGACGCTCATGGATTTTTTCGCCTCAAATACAGTCATATTACCATGTTTATTGATCGTAGCATCTTCGCTGAAGCCGGTACCGTCTGTCTCCAGCAGTGTCACGTTGACCGGCACCCTGCGTCTGTCAGAATAGATACTGTTATATATACCGCCGTTAAAAAAGTTATTCGGTTCCGATGATATGAATACGATAGGCAGAGCATGATGGGTATTGATCAGATAATTTACTGTAGTGATATAACTGTCCAGACGTCCTTCCATCACCGACATAGCCCTGACCGGTGTATTGGAGGTAACTTCGAAAGGACCGGTATAGACTTTTGATCGTCTTGTCGGGCGGGAGCCGTCCAGTGTATAGTAGATCACCGCACCGGGTTCAAGGCAGAACATATCTACGGTAACGCTGTCCTTATACTGCCCTGTGGGGTTGCGGAAAAAGACCTGAGGCGAAAACCCTGCGATACCCTCTCCGTTGGCCTTCCCTGGAGTCGGAGTGGTGTAATAGACTTTGCGCGGATCGTCCGCACTGACGATTCCGATCGACGTATCTTGGCGCATTACCCCGTACTCCATCACGTCCATCACGACATTTCCCCAGGAAATAACTATCTCTTCATCGTATTTATCCAACTTGAATTCAGCGTTTACCTCTCCTTTTACACGGTTGAACCGGCCGGAAGCGTAAACGATGAGATAACCGTTCGCAGGGACTTTAGTTCCGTCGGGGAAAGCCCATTTCTGAGGCTTATTGAAGCTGTCGGAGAGATACCATCCGGTGAGATCCACATCTTCATCGCTGATATTGGCGATCTCTATCCAGTCCTCTCCTCCAGTAACGGCGCTGACTGCCTCGCTGACAATTAACGGCCCGCCTTTACGGCTGGCCGCTTCTTCTGGACTGTCAAAGCCCTTTGTCTTATTCGGGAGCCCCGGTGTAGGAACTGTGAAAAATCTCCATTTGGTGATGTCCTCATCATCCCGTCCGTAGGACATATTGTCCGACATTTGCGGGACAGTAACGGAGTCCGCCTTTACCAGTCCCGGAGAATAAAGTGACAGCAATTCCCCTTCCGAAAGCTTGAAATTCGAGTGGATATACCCTGTTTTCTTATCCTTGCCAGAAGCAAATATTATCATGTACTCCCCGCTTTTTATTGTGCATGAAGGGATAACATATTTCCTCAGCTTTGCGGGATTATCCGACAGATACCATCCTGTCAGGTCGATATCCTCATCCGTCGCATTGAACAGCTCGATATAATCAGAGAAATCCCCGTCATCGTCATAAAGCGACTTCTGTCCGGAAGAGCAGACCTCAGTGATGATCACGCTCATTCGGTATTCGGGGACATCGGAAGACCCTCCGTGGAATTTGGCGAGCATCAGGCCAAGGACAACGAAAAGGAAGACCACCATTATGGTCTCAGTGATAAGTTTCGTGCGGGAAGAGGCGCTCTTCCTTACAGTACGGACTTTTCTAACAGGTGAAGAGACCGTCCTGACCTTATTTCCTTTGCTGTTATTAGCTTTGTTGTCAGACTGCATTTTATAAAGCCAGATCTCCGTTATATTTGATGAAGGCAGTGTTTATGACCTTGTCGCTTGCCTTAAGCGCATTCAGTGCCTTTTGGCCAGGGAGCTTCTTGAGCTCCATGGTGACCTCGGTAGTGTCGTTATTGAGCGTTATGGACTTGATATTCGAGGAGCTCAGAATCTTCTTTACCATTTCCACCGCAGAAGAGTCGGATAGGCGAATCACTGCAACACAAGGTGAGACTCCCTTGGAAAGATTGGCCAGCAGATCCGCCACGATGATCAGTACTCCTATGAAGATCGAGCCGACAAGAGCCACCAGGTAGAATCCTATTCCGCAGGTAAGTCCAATGGATACCGCCCAGAACATGAAGGCAATATCTCGGGGATCCTTTACGGCAGTACGGTAGCGCACCATCGACAAAACGCCGCCGGTACCTATTGAAAGTGCAATATTGGAAGATATCGGCATGATGATAAGCGCGGTCACCATAGCTGAAAGGAGCATGGAGATCGCATAGGACGAAGAATAGAGCGCCCCTTTGAAAGTGAGCTTGTACACGACCAGCAGAAACATGACAAGTCCCGCGACGACGGCGAGCGTCACCAGCATGAGCTTTGGTGTGATCTCTGCGTTCACAGTCATGTACTCATCGAATAGTTGTTTGTTGAAGATATCCTTTATCCCCATTTTTCTACCTCCCAGCCATTCAAGGCTATATATCTTTTGCAAGCCGTAAACTTTGAAACGGCTATGACTGTCTTATCTACGCAGCTCAGCAGGTCCTTTGCCACCGTGGGCAGCGCCTCGTCATATTTGACTTCGAGGATCATCTGTGACGGTGAAGTCACCGGCAGCAGAGAGAGCTCGGGAAGGAAGAAGTCGTCGCTCATGAGCCCCGTTGCCAGATGCTCGTCAAAGGTTATGCGCACGTTAAAGGGCTCATAGATGAAAGCTTCACGAAAATAATCCGTTATCACGCTTGGACGCAGGACCCTATGCGCATTGGCAACGTAGATCTCGTTGAGCAGCTCGTTGTCGCTGTCCAGCATGAAACCGTAATTCCCAGAAATCATGCTTTCCGCCTGTTCTCTGGTTATCGTGGTGGAAAGCTTATACGAAGCGTTATTGACCTTGACTTTCTTTTCAAGCTTGATCAGAGACGGATCGTTGTTGTACATTCTGATGCGGTATTTCTTTCTTTCCAGTACTCCGGAGAGTTTGGTGAAATAATCCGTATCGTAAACGTCGTCAAAATAAAGGCTGCGTATACCGTACCCGCCACTTTCAAGAGAATATGGGTCACGCTTGAAGGCAGCAGAAAGACCGCTCTTTAGGACGGCATATTCCTTCAAATCTATGAGATATTTAAGTTCCGTACGGTATCTTAGTTTTCCCAATCTACGACCTCTGAGATTATAATACATATTATTTGCCCATGTAGCAACCGCAAAGACACATTTGTGCCGAATTTTATAAGCGGCGGACAAAAAAACGGCCTTCAGCCGTTTGTGTGTGATTATGGCGGAGAAGGAGGGATTTGAACCCTCGCACCGCTATTAACGGTCTACACCCTTAGCAGGGGCGCCTCTTCGGCCACTTGAGTACTTCTCCGAATCGTTTCTATCTATAAAGCTCCATGATTATATAACACACAGGTCCTAAATGCAAGAAAAAGCAAGCTAAAATCATCAGGCTTCGGACGAAACTGTGCTATCATGTGGCTATGGAATTCAAATCCCGTTTAATGGAAGAAGCAGATATAACCCGGGCAATGAAACGCATTTCCCACCAGATAATAGAAGCCAATAAGGGAACAGACGGTCTAGTGCTCCTGGGCATACGCCGCCGCGGCGTGCCACTTGCATATGCTATTGCAGGCAATATAAATGATACTGAAGGAGTGGAACTGCCAGTAGGGATACTCGATATAACTTTCTACCGCGACGACATTACCCTGAAGTCACAGGACCCGACTGTCAATAAGACTCAGGTGCCATTCGAGGTAACCGGCAAGCACGTGATACTGGTCGACGATGTCATTTTTACCGGACGAACAGCCAGGGCAGCTATGGACGCCGTGATGAATCTCGGAAGAGCCGCCACGATTCAGCTGGCCGTGCTGATAGACCGCGGACACCGTGAACTGCCCATAAAAGCCGATTATGTCGGGAAAAACGTGCCCACATCAAAAAAAGAGGTCATCGCGGTGAAAGTCGCCTCAATAGACGGGGAGACTTGCGTAGACCTCTACGAAAAGTAATTGATATTGTCTCATATCTCGCTTATTTCGTCAGCCTTGCTTGCGAGCTCTATCTCTCTTTCAAAGAAGAGCAGTTCCTTATTATGCTTCGAATAGCTCTCGCAGCCGTAGGAAGCGATATATACTGCGCTGTAGGGGTTTGCGGTGAGCTCGCTCACAGCCACCAGAATCTCCTGTCCCTCACCGAATACGTCTTCAAGGAAAGCGAACATATTCTCCATCTTGACGCCTACTTCCTTCACGAGGGCGTTTTTTTCTTCGATTTTTTTGGAGAAAGCGTTGCGAACGGTCTGAAAGCGCGAAGCTTCGTCAGCGAAATTGCCGAAAGAAACCGCCTTCACACAGTCTTCCATAAACTCCCTTGCGGAAGACAAGGTATCGCTCTCTTCCTTCGTAAGTATCCCGGCCTTGTTGAGCGTCATGACCTTTTCGTTAAGTGAATTGATTTTTTCTCCAAGAAGGACGGAAGTTTCACTTCCTGACATAGATGCCTGTCTGATCTCCGTTAGCATCGGATACAGTTCTGAGAGCAGTGTCTTCAGAGAGGCAAGTTCCCTGCAGCTGGCGGAGATATCATCGATAAGCAGACCCAGAAGAGAGAGCCTTTCGGTGAATTTTGCGCGACGCAGAGTGGATCTTATCGACTGGGAGGCATTGCCGGATAGGATCTCTCCCACCCTGTAATCTGCGGAATATTTGCGGTAAAGCTCGTAATAGACGGCAAAATCCTTTGCTGTCTTCTTATTCTGTATGTACTGACTGATAAGATCATAGTCCACGGGAATGTCCAAAAGTTCATATAGCTTTATCATATCGGAGAGATCCTCCCAACCTCTGGCGGTCACGAAGCTTTTTCCTTCGGGAGTGGATTCGAAGATATAAAAATCCGACTTTCTTACCTCCAGGTATGCCATGACAGAACCGTGCACTGCCTTTTCGTAGGCATACTGCTTCCATACATTCAGATCAGCCTCGACATTGATGATTTTAAGACGGTCCAAAGTCACTATGTCGAATTCGCGGACTGAATCGTTATATTCAGGAGGGTTGCCTGCTGTGACTACCACCCAGCCATCCGGGACCCTGTGACGGCCAAATACCTTATACTGCAGGAACTGCAACATCGCTGGGGCAAGAGTTTCGGATACACAGTTGATTTCATCAAGGAAGAGTATGCCCTCCTTCAGACCTGTCTCTTCCATCGCGTCATATACTGAGGCTATGATCTCACTCATCGTGTACTCAGATACCGAATACTCCCTGCCTCCGTAATTCTTCTTGACGATATAAGGCAGTCCGATGGCGCTCTGCCTGGTGTGGTGGGTCATCGAATAGGTCACAAGGGCTATGCCCATCTTG
This sequence comes from Eubacteriales bacterium, assembly GCA_024685545.1. Classification (GTDB taxonomy): domain Bacteria; phylum Bacillota; class Clostridia; order Eubacteriales; family Anaerofustaceae; genus JAAYHF01. Next base: position 23,642 of record JAIKVR010000009.1, read on the forward strand.
CTGGCAGTCTGGCGTACGATAGCTGTCTTGCCGATGCCGGAAGGCCCGACTATAAACAGCGGGCGCTGTTTTTCCGACGGTATCAGATACCTGCCGTAGCGATCTTTCCTGAGATATGCGCGTATAGCGTTTTCCACCTGATCCTTTGCCTGTTTGATATTCATTGTCAGCCTCCCTTATAATTCCATATCTGCCGTATAGCTTATCCTGTATGCCCTGAGTATATCGGGCAGTCTGTAGCGTGATTTCTGTGAGCCATTCACTATCTGAACGACTCTGCCCCTGATATTTTCGTATTTTCCGTCAGCTTCAACGCTGTCCCCGACATGGACCTGAACGGAACTGTTGCATTTGACCGTTTCCATATTGTCGAAGATCACCATCACGCAGCATTTGCCCGGAATCATGATATCTTCCTTCAATTCATATACCTCTTTCCCTCTGGCAGCAAGGTGCTTAAGGATAGCTGCGCTTGCCTCCGCCGAGGAATAGTGAGCAGCCAGTGCCGCATAGCATGCAGGGTCTATGTACCTGCCCCCGTCTTCCAAAAGCGCACATACGCTCTTTGCGTCGTCGATGTATACAGAGTACCGCATCATGAGATCCTCACATTTTTCTACGGAAGAATCTTCTAGGAACTCCCTCCTATCAAAAAGCTCCAAGAGGATATCCCGTTTCACGGAACTTTCAGGAAACTGCCAGATATTCTCAGCAAGAGCGTCAAAGTCAAAAAACGGCTCACCGTTCAGATTAAGGAATCTCAGCATTCCTATATCACGCAAGGCGACCTGACTGTCATCTGGCATTATCAGTTTCTCCGGACAACAGCCATCGAAAGCGGTGGAGGCAATCCTTTTCAGAGAGAATGGAATATTGATGCTTTTCAGGTTGACGCATCCGCGGAAAGCATTCTCTCCTATCCGCCTGACGGTGTCAGGCAGATCGATCCTGTGGATGGTGGCACACCCGTCAAAAGCCTCATCACCGATCTCTTTTATGCCATCAGGGACTTCGTAATACGCTTCCGCTCCATAGTAGGAAAAGACCGTGCCGTTAACGGTCACCAGGCCTCTGTCGTCTCTAAGACCTATGCAGTCCTTGAACGCTTTTGAGGATATGCGACAGCCCTCCTCTGGAAGAGAGACCTCCTTGAGTGATACACATCCGGCGAATGCGCCTGGACCGATGATCATCGAGGGATTTGTTATCTTCAGGGAAGAGAGCCCAACACAGTCAAAAAACGCCTGGCGGTTAATGAGGGTAAGGGAATGTGGAAATACTGTCCCGTCCAGTTTGCGGCAGCCTGAAAAACACTCTACACCTATGGTCGTGAGACCTTCCGGTAGATTAACCGCGGAAAGAGACGGGCATCCGTAGAACGCCCTTTCAGGCAGAGCAGTGACACCTTCGGATACAGTCAGCTGAGTCAGGCCCCTGCAGGCCTCGAAGGCGCTCTTTCCCAATTCCTCAAGGGTTCTGGGAAGAGTCACGCTTTTGAGACCGCGGCAGTTGTAAAAGGCAAAAGCCCCCAGCTTTTCCAGGTGACGGGGAATATTCATCTCCCTCAATGAGCGGCAGTTGGCGAATGCCTCCCTGTATATTTCCTTGACCCCGCTCCATAGCGAGACCCTCTCGAGGTTCTCACAGCCGTTGAATGCCCCTTCGCCTATGATCTCAACGCTTTTTGCCATCGCTATGCTCGTGAGGGCCCTGTTTCGGCGAAAAGCTTCGGCGGCGATCCCCGTCACACCTTCAGGAATGACTACCGAGGAAGCGGTGCCTGAATAGGATACTATGACGCTGCCATTGAAAACGAAATCGCTCATCTTAAGTTCGCTATGTCTCCTTCGGTGAGCACAAGTTGCATCGCCCAGGGAGGGACCTCCGGTTTTTTCTTATTTTCTTCTACAAAGATGAAAGCCACCGGATAAGCAGGCGCCTTCTGAGGGAAGCGGCCTCTGCCATCGGTGAAATATATGAGCCCGTTGAGGCGTTTGAGCTCTTTGTTTTCAATCATCCTGTCCGTATACTCGAACACAGGACGGAAATCAGTACCTCCGAAACCGGACAGCGGCATATCTCTGATATAGTCATCGAATTCTTTTCTTGAAGTGATCTTGTAATCGTTCTGCACAGCTGCGTCGCATTGAATGATATGGATATTGACTTTTGTGAAAAAGCTTTCGGTATCCATCAGAATCGAATAGGTCTTGTTGAGGAACTGCTGTACCGTTTTACCGTGACAGCTTCCGGAAGTATCTATGGCGATCACAAATTCGCTGATCTGATCGATCTCCTTGTATTCCAGCGGTTCTATTAAAGGCATATTCTGATAGAGCTGCAGACCATAGCTGTAAAAGATATAATCAAACTCGTCCTCGTTTATCTTCATTCTTTCACGTCTTCGTGCGAATTTCTTTAAAAAAGAGGAGTAATCGACCTTGTCGCGTGTGACCTCTTCTATATTCTGAACGATACCGCCCGCAGTGTCCCCATACTTATCGCTGTCGCTTTCCAGATCGATCTGAATGCGGCGGCTGATATCCTCCCATTCCTGTTCGGTCAGGCTCGGCATTCCTCCTCCGCCGGTCTCGTTCTTCTCGCTGCCGCTCCCTTCACTTTTGCTCCGGTCCTCTTCGGGATACCAAAGCTCGTGGGAGTCGCGCGTAAAAAGATCCTCCAGACTAATCAGTTCGTCCTCAGTGACTGGAGTGGTATGAAAGTAGTCATAAACTTTCTCTGCAGTAATCAGACCAGTAACAGATCTGATCTTCTCCGAAGCGGCTCTTTCTTCCTCACGTCTCTCGGGCTCATTGTCGTCTATCCCCATTGAGGCAGCGATGGTCTCGGAGGCTATATCGCAGGAAAGGTTCCAAAGCCGACGGTCTATTGAAGGTGACACGAAGGGGTGCTTAAAAACAAAGTGCAGCACACAGTGCAGATAGTCCGCAGCGACTTTTCCCCTCCCTTTTTTATAAGAAGCAAAGATATACTCGGGGCTGTAGTGGTAATTAACTCCATCTCCGGCGACGGTATCGGTGAACTCATCGCAAAGGAACTCAAAATTGAATATGGCTATGTCAAGATACCTCAGCTTGATAAAGAGGTTGGCACGGCACATATTAAGTATTTCTTCGCAAAGTTTGCGTGTTTTATCCGTAACGTCCATATCTGAAATATTATACCGCCCGATCATACCGTTTTCAAGTGTTAGAATTCCTCCACGGGAGCTATGCCGAGTTATTATATAAATAAAAAGAGACGTGTGTGATACAATAATAATATGGCAAATCTAGCCGATCTCATCATTAAAAACGGGCTGGTATATACTCCCAACGGATTCGTTAAAAAAGACCTTTGCATAAAGGGAGGAAAGATCGCATCTGCCGTTACTGACAATGCGGAAATAATCGATGCGAAGGGAGGATACGTCTGCTCGGGTTTTATAGACATACATACCCACGGCGGAGCCGGTGTAGACGTTAACTCTGCGGATGAAGAAGGAGCCGGAAAGATACGCCGTTTCTTCGCCTCATCTGGAGTGACCGCCTTTTATGCCAGTATAGCAGCTGACAGTAAGGAAAACACGATGAGAGCCATAGGAGTATGGCGCAATGAAATGAAAAAACCGGGCATCGGTGCAGAAGTGCTCGGCATCCATCTTGAAGGTCCTTTCCTTTCTGCTGACCACGCTGGAGCCATCGATACCGGAAACTTAAGAAATCCGGATCAGCAGCTTTTCGAGGAATACCTCAATGCAGGGGAAGGAGCAGTGCGATATGTTACCATTGCTCCGGAACTACCCGGTGCGATCAGCCTGATAGAGAGATACTCAGCCCGGCTGACCTTTGCCATCGGGCACAGCGGTGCTGATTACCCAACGGCGATAACGGCAAATAAAGCCGGGGCAAAGAGCGTGACCCATCTATTCAACGCAATGGTTCCATTCCGTCACAGAGAACCGGGAATATTAGGAGCAGCCTCGGACAGTGACATGACATGTGAGCTTATCTGTGACGGCCGTCATGTTGATCCTTCCGCTGTCAGAATCGCGTTGAAATGCATGGGGTTAGACCGCGTAGCGGCAGTTACGGACAGTATGCAGGCAGCGGGGATGCAGGACGGCGAATACGTTCTCGCGGGAAGACCCGTTATCGTAAAAGGCCCGGACGCTTTGCTCCATGACGGGACAAGGGCAGGCAGCTTATTGACTATGGACAGGGCACTCGCTAATCTCATGAATTTTGCTGGATTGTCACTGAAAGAAGCTCTGCCACTTCTGACAGCCAACCCTGCGGAAGTCGCACGAGTCGGCAACCGCAAAGGCAGCCTGGAAGAGGGGAAAGACGCGGACATAGTAATACTCCGTAGAGACTGTTCGGTCTACGCGACGATTGCATCGGGAATAACGGTATTCCCTCAAATATAAATATCACAGGAGGATATTATGGATCTTGAAACAGCCAAAAAAGATTTCCGGGACGTCGTGGAGAAACTCCACGCATTCCAGCACGCCATGGGCATCATGGAGTATGATGCACTGACCACAGCGCCTTCTGATTCCGCTGAAGGCAGAGGCAAATCGATGGGTATACTCTCCCGCTATACCTATGACCTAACGGCCGGAGAGAAGACCCAGCAGGCAGTCGCATATTTGAAAGAACACCTGGACGAACTGGACGAGCTCACTGCCAGGGAAGTGACTGAATTCGACAAAAGGAATGAATACACAAGGAGCATCCCTGCAGACGAGTACGTGCGCTACCGCATGTTGCTCAACGACGCTGACGCCGTGTGGCACAAGGCTAAGGAGAACAGCGACTTCGCGTCCTTCGAGCCTCTCCTTCAGGAGATTTTTGATTCCAACAAGCGTTTCGCCACATACTACAAGCCCGATGAGGATCCGTACGATGTTCTGCTCGACAGATACGAAAAGGGTATGAACAAAGAGATGCTGGACAAGTTCTTCTCAGGATTGAGAGAAAAGATCGTTCCGCTGATCAAGCAGATCGCTGAAAAAGAACAGATCGATTCCGATTTTGTCAATCTCCCCTACCCCATCGACAAGCAGAAGGAGTTCTCGTCCTACCTTATGGACGTGATCGGGATCGACAAGACCCACTGCATTATTGGCGAGACCGAACATCCCTTCACTACAGGATTCAACAGAAAGGACGTCCGCATCACCACACATTACCACCTGAATGATTTTACCCGTTCGATGTATTCGGTGATCCATGAAGGAGGCCACGCTCTATATGAACTTCACTCAGGAGCGAAATACGACGGTACTGCGATAGCCGGGGGCAGCTCGATGAGCATCCATGAAAGCCAGTCCCGTTTCTATGAGAACCTGATCGGACGAAGCAGAGAGTTTATCGGATATATCTTCCCTAAGCTCCGCGAGATATTCCCAGAACAGACAGCAGGACACACAGCAGAGGACTTTTACAGGGCAATAAACAAAAGCGAGCCCTCTCTCATAAGGATTTACGCAGACGAGCTGACATATCCGCTGCATATCATGGTGCGCTACGAGATCGAGAAAGCGGTGATGTCCGGAAAGGCTGAAGTAAAGGATCTGCCGGAGCTCTGGAATGAAAAGATGAAGGAATACCTCGGAGTAGATGTACCGGATGACAGGAACGGCGTTCTGCAGGATTCACACTGGTCTGGAGGCAGCATCGGTTACTTTCCATCATACGCACTGGGCTCCGCATACGGCGCACAGATGCTCTACCATATGAAGAAAGACTTTGACGTGGCTGCAGATGTGGCAAAGGGAGATATTTCCAGAGTGACAGGGTGGCTGACGGAACGCATCTATCAGCACTGCCGCATGTACGATCCCGGAGATCTGCTGAAGATGGCCTGCGGTGAAGAATTCGACCCCCATTACTTCACCGATTACCTTACGGAAAAATATACCGACCTGTATGACCTTTAAGTTAGCAAAAAAGCTTGCTTAGTCATAGAAAAGTGATATAATCTTTAAGCTACCCTGACTTGATTCTGCGCTCCTCCAGCGCGTGTCCGGTCAGCGGCGAATATCTATCCACACAGGAGGAAACATGATCGATAGACAGCAGATTGCCGAAAAATACGGCAAGCATGAAGGAGACACAGGCTCCCCCGAGGTCCAGGTAGCTATCCTGACAGCCAGGATCAACCTGCTCAACGGGCACCTGAAGAAGAATCCCAAGGACAACCATTCCAGAATGGGACTTCTCAAAATGGTCGGAAAAAGGAGAAGGCTTCTCAACTATCTGATGAAACAGGACATCGAAGCCTACCGTAAGCTCATCGAATCGCTGGGACTCAGAAAGTAGTTTCGATAATTGTACCTGCATCATAGCAGGAGACAGTAAACCTTTCCGGCAGAATTCAAAAATGTGTTTAAAGAAACGGCGCAACTTCAGTTGCGCCGTTCTCTATTGTATGTATTTCCCAAATAATGAAACAGATGAATCCAATAACGGATGCGATCGCCTTATTAGCATTTTCCGCCCCTGCTGTCATCTCAACACCGGAAAGAATACTCCATTGCGGTTCTTTTCGTCAAAAATACAGTTGTACTGCAGTATCTCGTACATATTCAGCCACTTTGCTTCAACTTCATCCGCTTCATCAAAATCCAGATAACAACTTGTTACCAGCGAGTAGAAACCGTTTGCGTTGATGGCAGGAATAACGGTTTCCATCTCAGAGAGGAATTGGTTATACGGCGGAAGACTGATCCCAGCGACATCATAAACATACGTGGACAGGAAATTCAGGCTGACACAATCGATATATTCCTCTTCTATTTCATAGTTAGCCCAGATAAAAAACGGAACCTTGTATCTTTTCTGCCGTTCATCCAAGGAATCATCCTGCACCGCACCGACAGCCTCGTAAAAGGATTCATCTATTTTGGGCTGGTGATCCCCGAAGAATACAATCACGACATCATCATCCACATTCTCAAAGTACGAAATCAAATACTGTACTGCCTTGTCGCTTTCATGGATCAGCGACAGATACTGTTCGACATCAGGGAATTCGTCATAATCAACGAGTGAAACAGATTGGGTATAATTACTGCCAGCATATTTGTAGCCGCCGTGATTCTGCATGGTGACACCAAAAATGAATAATGGATTCTCTTTTTCCGACTCGTATTCTTTAATCAGAAATTCAATCATCTCCTGATCGCTCACATATTTGCGGACCAGATTCTCTTTTGGAAAATCATCCACAAAATAACACTTGTCGAAACCTAGTTTTGAATAGGCAGCAGGACGGTCCCATCCACTGGACAGAAATGGATGCATAGCGATACATCTGTAATTATAGCGTGACTTCAAATAGCTGACCATAGAATAGGTGGAAGAGTGCATATACTGTTGGTATGGAACAGCATTCGGAGAAAGCCATGCCATAGAATTGCCGGTAAGGAATTCGTATTCCGAATTTGCCGTATTTCCCCCATAAACCGAGACCAGAGCATATCCAGAAACGGCGTTCTTCCTTAGTGAGGATACAAATGGGATTACCTCAGTATCGGTAGAAAAATCACCTAGCACGCTCAGGTCCGAAAAAGCCTCGTCCACAATGACGAAAATATGGGGACATTTCTTAACATCCAAGGCATCTTCATCCTGAAGGCATCGGTCTGCAAGCTCAGCTATGAATTCCGTGCTATAGCCATCCGGCTCATTCGCGAAAATCTCTTTGAACTTGGTCACAAAATCCAAAACATAACCATCGAACTTTGCGCCTTCCTTATGCCAATGATATGTTTTGAGGTCGGATGCATAAAGAAAAACAGCAACGCAGCTTACGGTGCAGAACACCAAAAGTACAAGTCGCTTCCTGATTGGCAGCCTGGATACGTCTATGCACCGCAAACTATACAGCACAATCATTATGACTGCCAGAATACTCCATCCTATTATGACGTGGTATGGGACAGGGAAAAGACTGTAATTCTCGATGACATTGGCTACAGTGCTTGCTGAAAACAGGTCGCCCGGTTCGAACAGGTGGCTCCTGAATTTAAATACGTACACGTTGACAGTCGAAATCAGCATAAACAAGCCTACTCCTATTCCGATTGAAGGTCTTATCTTTCCAGTTATACAGAACAGGAACAGGATGACAGTCCACACGATCAGCACGCCGTACATGAAATTTACTATCCCCATGGAAAATGCCTTAACTTCAATCATAACCTGCGCTAATACAACAGTGATAACAGCAGCCAAGAGACCGAAAAGGATGCTTCCACCGTAACTGTAAATTTTTAAGGCATCATCAAGAACCTTTACGATTCTAATTAAGACCAAATAGGAGAAATAAAAAGCAGAAATTGCTAGGACGACCGAACCGACAAGAAGCATTGTTTTAACAGACATATGCAGGAAGGCGGCAATGGAACACAATTTCCGGAAATGCAACCACCGATTGAAAAAAACCACACCTAAATAAGCGAGTATAATTACAACTGCCGGTATCAAACCATATCGTTTATTCTTGGATAAATCATTGTATTTTCCTTTATAAACGATCAAGCCAGTACCAAGCATAAACAGCGATGCAACAACATAGGCACCCAGTCTATTATGCGGTGTCAATAACACCAACAGCGAACCGAAGGAAATAATATCTAATAATAACTGGAACATCATTTTCCCCTATATTCATCTTTACGACATGATCATTTAAAAACTATAATGAATAATATTATGCCATTTCTTCCAATCAAAATCCACAGTTTTCCGCGACAGATCATCATCTTCATAGTGTGATCTGCTTTATCAGCACGATTCCGTCTAAAAGCTCGGTATTATTACGGAGACAGCCCTGCCTTTCAACGGGACGCAGGCGTTCCCATTTTACCAGACGCAAATAATGTCTTTCGCATGAGAAGAGAGGATATCATTGTCCTGTGATGTCCTGTCCTGTTGCAGCACTCCACATAGCTCTTTTACTCTTTATATGTGATTAATTAGCGGAGAATTCTTCATAAAACAGTATATTAGTGGTAATATTGACGAGTATATATATTTGCTTAAAAGTTGCCCGTATTCAGGTTACGGAAGCCTCTTTTTAGGTAATCACGGAGGAAAAACAGATTGAAACAAGTATTTAGAACCGACCTTGCGGGAAGACCGCTTGTGGTCGAGACAGGAGAGCTGGCACAGCTGTGTAACGGAAGTCTGCTGATCTCTTACGGAGATACGAGCGTTCTGGTCACCGCATGTATGTCCAAGACAGCCAGGGAAGGACAGGACTTCTTCCCATTGACGGTAAACTATGAGGAAAAGCTTTATGCAGCAGGCAAGATCCCCGGAGGGTTCCTCAAAAGGGAGGGCAGAGCCAGCGACAACGCCACACTCAACGCACGTCTGATCGACAGAGCCATCCGCCCGCTTTTCGACAAAGGCTTCAGAAACGAAGTCCAGGTCGTGTGCACGATTATGAGCGTGGAATACGACAACCTGCCGCAGATAGCCGGACTGATCGGTTCATCCATCGCCCTTTGCATATCAGATATTCCTTTCGACGGCCCTGTCGCGGGCGTTAACGTAGGCATGGTAGACGGTGAATTCGTTCTTATGCCCACCAGTGCACAGAAGGAACAGAGTGTACTGAACCTCACGGTTGCCGGAACTAAAGACGCGGTTCTCATGCTGGAAGCCGGTGCAAACGAAGTCAGCGAAGATACGATGGTCAAAGCTATCTTCTTTGCTCATGAAGCGATTAAAAAGATCATCGAATTCGAAGAAGAAATCATCGCGGTGGTCAATAAACCGAAGGCAGAGCTGAAATATTACCGTCCCAGTGAGGAACTGGCGGAAGCAATGCACGACGAGGCAGCAGAGCTGTTTGAAAAGGCACTACACGAGCCTGATAAAAAAGCGCGCACAGACACCATCGACGAAGTCAAAGACATACTGAACGAAAAATACTCCGTTCTGTTCCCTGATAACGTCATCGATATAAACGAGATTGCGGAAAAAATACTGAGGGAACTCGTCAGGAAGCAGATAAATGACGAAGGATTCCGCCCGGACGGACGAACCCCCGAGGAGATCCGCCCAATTTCCTGCGAGGTAGGCAAATTGAAGAGGGTCCACGGCTGCGGACTGTTTACCAGAGGCCAGACTCAGGTAATGTCATCACTTACTCTGGGAACTCTGAAAGAGGATCAGCTTTTGGACGGTCTTACAGAAGAGACCAACAAGAGATTCATACATCATTACAACTTCCCGCCCTTCTCCACAGGTGAGACCGGAGCCTTCCGTAGTGCAGGCAGAAGGGAGATCGGGCACGGCGCACTAGGGGAGAGAGCACTTCAGCCAGTCATACCTTCCACTGAAGAATTCCCCTATACGATAAGGATCGTATCCGAAGTCCTGAGTTCAAACGGTTCCTCTTCCCAGGCTTCGATATGCGGAAGCACCCTGGCGCTAATGGACGCCGGTGTCCCTATTAAGGCACCTGTGGCGGGAATAGCCATGGGACTGGTAAAGACTGACGAGAAAGTCACCGTGCTCAGCGACATCATGGGAATGGAAGACTTTTACGGAGATATGGATTTCAAGGTCGCGGGAACAGCGAAAGGCATCACCGCTATCCAGATGGATATCAAGATACACGGCATCGATGCTGACATTCTTACGACAGCCCTGGAAAGAGCACGGGAAGGCCGGCTTTATATCCTGGACAAGATGCTCGCAGTTATCGACAAACCCAGAGCCGAGCTCTCCGAATATGCACCGAGGATTACGACCATCACCATTCCTGTGGACAAGATCAGGGAAGTTATCGGAAGCGGCGGCAAGGTCATCAACGAGATAATAGCCGAGACCGGAGCGACCATCGATATTGAAGACGACGGTACGGTATACGTTGCGTCTTCCGATGCCAAGGCAGCTGCCAAGGCTGTGGAGATGATCGAGAACATAGTGCGGGATATAGAAGTTGGAATGGTATTCACCGGTAAAGTGACCAGGATACTGCCTATTGGGGCTATGGTAATGATGCCCAACGGTAAGGAAGGACTGGTTCACATCTCCAAGCTCGCAAACGAGAGAGTTGAAAAGGTGGAAGATGTGGTCAAAGTCGGCGACGAGATAGAGGTCAAGGCAGTCGAAATTGACAAACAGGGCAGAATCAATCTCTCTCGCAAGGCTCTGCTCCCACAGAAGGCCGGAGTTTCAGCAGATGAAAAGCCAAGGAAAAACAACGTCAACGGGAACCGAAACGACAGCAGAAACAATAACGGCAGAGGAAATACAGGCAATAAAGGAAATGAATAACACTTCGGTGGGGATAGTGAATCTGTCCCCCTACCCCGCCCCCTCATATGCCACCCCAGGCTCTTCGGGGGTCGATCTGAGGGCCAACATCACAGGTGAGATTGTAATAAATCCGAGTGAAATAACAGCCATTCCAACAGGTATCTTTATAGAGATGCAGGAAGGCATAGAAGCGCAGATACGCTCAAGAAGCGGCATGACACTGAAGCACGGCATTGTCGTTGCCAACGGTATCGGCACCATAGACAGCGACTACCGTGGTGAAATCAGCGTGATCATGACGAATATCTCGAATGAGCCTTACACGGTCTCTCCGGGAGAAAAGATCGCCCAAATGGTATTCTGTGAATACGTTAAGGCTGAGTTTACTACCAAAGAAACCCTGGACGAGACTGAACGAGGGACCAGAGGTTTCGGTCATACGGGAGACCGATAGCTTATTTAAAGGAATAATAACTCAAAGTATGGCGGAAATATGCTTTGCCGAAAAACGAGGAAGGCTTTCCGCCATGTTTCTGCTCAAATGATTCCGACAAGGCAATGGAACATCGGAAGAAACAACTTATCTACTGACAAACAATACTGAGGGAACTGAAAATGAAATCCATAGTACAGAAATACGGCGGCACGAGCGTAAATACTGCAGAGAAGAGAGCAATGATCGCAAAAAAAGCCAGGGATGTCCTTGCACAGGGGATATTACCTGTAATTGTCGTCTCCGCGATGGGGCGCTACCCGTCTCCCTATGCCACAGACTCTCTTTTCTCGATCATAGAGAAAGAGAAGGCGGACAAACGTTCTTCAGATCTGCTCATCTCGTGCGGGGAAGTGATATCTACAGTCGTGGTAAGCGAGGATCTCAAAGCAAAAGGGATTGACGCCTATCCGATAACCGGCTTTCAGGCAGGGATTATTACCGACGACAACTTCGGCAACGCCGAAATAATAAGGATCGACACTTCCAGACTGGAAGAATTACTGAGCCAAGGGAAAGTGCCCGTCGTGGCAGGATTCCAGGGAACGAACGAAAGCGGTGAGATTCTTACTCTGGGCAGAGGCGGCAGCGATACCACTGCAGCAGCCCTCGGCAGGTATCTAAGCTCTGAAGCCGTGGAGATATACACAGACGTGGATGGCGTGTTCAGTGCGGACCCTAACAGCGTTGAAGGGACCAGACTTCTCGAACAACTCAGCTATGACGATGTACTCGCCATGGCCAGTGCCGGAGCGAAGGTCCTGCATCCAAGAGCCGTAACGCATGCAAAGCAGGGACAGGTTCCACTCTGCGTGATGAATACTGCAAAGGAGAGGAGCGCCTCTCATACAATCATAGGTTCGGAAACGATATCGGATATACCATTCCTCGGAATTTCCAAAGCCGAAGAGGGAAGCATGACCAGGATAACTTTGTTCGTGCTCCCAGATGCATCGGAAGAAAGCAGTCTAATAGCTTCCACTATCGAAAAAAACGGCATTTCGGCTGCCGATGTCAGGATAGACGGGATCGCATATTCATTTCTGACTGACAACGCTGGTGGGGCAGACGCTGTCGCCATGCTGCATAAGACAATGATGGAATACTACCTTTAATTCTGACACAGGGAAAACAGTCATCAAAAAAAGACTCTATATTATTCAGAAATGGCCTGAACTTCAAATTCATGCCATTTCTTTTTCTCAGCTGAATGAGTCTTTTCAGGCCATGGCTGCTATGCATTCTCTGAAGGCATTTTTCATTGTTTCAATAAGAAGTCTTGCCTTGTTCCTGACAGTATATACATAGCGACATTGTTTATTTCGAACTGCCACGCTTATCAAAAGGCCTCCTCTGAAAAGAGGAGACCCTACAAACCTGTAAAGACTGTCAGTCAGGGATATCTTCATCGCTGAGAACGCATATTCCCTCTTTCCGGAATATTTCCGCTGCTATCCCGCTTCCTTGGATCTTTACTGAGGAAAACGTTCCGTCATAAATACGGTGGACACCGCAGGAAGGACTGTTCTCCTTCAATATGCATTCCTTAGCACCGAATGAGCGGATCGCTTCCAGTTCCTTTTCAGCACCTTTATAGTATTCATCCGTATACTCAATCCCATCGGAGGAATATACGCGACGAACCCCGTCTGTCACCCTGATCTCGCATGGCATGCGAGGAACCGGAAGGCCTCCGCTACACTCGGGACAGACAGTGATATACTCCTTATCTTCCAGATATTTAAGGACCTTTGCGCTCAGATTGTTTTCACCGGAATACTTGCAGTTGGCTCCAACCAGACATGCGGAGACCGCTGTCTTTTTTTTCATGTTCCCTCCCCCCAAAAAAAAACTTCCGCTTGGATTCAAGCGGAAGATGAAAGATCATCTCTTGTTTCTCTTCTTTCTTGCAGCTTCAGATTTTTTCTTCAATCTGACGCTGGGCTTTTCGTAATGCTCCCTCTTTCTGATCTCGGCCATGATGCCTGCCAATGCAGTCTTCTTTTTGAACCTTTTGAGAGCGCTTTCCAGAGATTCTCCTTCACGCACTTTGACTTCAGACACTTTCAACACCCCCTCTGCATTGGTTTAGCCCTTCTTAGAAGAAGGACAATTAATTATATCAAACGTTGAAGTTAAGTCAATGAATAATTAAAGATATTTAACTTTTCAGCCCGCGGGCCATGTCAGGACACGTCCGCCCATAAGATGAAAATGCAGATGCTTGACAGACTGCCCGGCATCCTCACCGCAGTTGGTGATGACCCTGAAGCCTGTTTTGTCCACGCCGCATTTTTCAGCAACGATCCTGACGGCTTCATTGATTTTTCCCATAATATCATCGTCTGCGGGTACAGATAGAACATTATCGTAATGTTTCTTGGGAATAATTAGCACATGCACAGGTGCCTGAGGATCGATATCCTTGAAAACAAGAACATATTCATCCTCATATACCTTATCAGAAGGGATCTCACCCGCCACGATCCTGCAGAATAAACAATCGTCCATAATCCACCTCATTTTCGGTTTATAACCTATTTTATCATACTCTTTCGCAGTAAAGAATCTCGCCTTCAAGATACTTGGCCTTTACAGGAACGATCTCGTTTATGCATTCAATCCCTGAAGCAAATGCGCATCGGATATAGTTTTCACTGTATCCCTCATACAGACCGCTGCTGTTGACATATTCCGGAAGGACATTCAGCGTTCGTCCAATCAAACCTTTTTTAATCTCTGCGCCTGTTTTTTCCGAAGCTTCCATAAGTCTGAGCACTCTTTCGTGCTTTTGAGCTTTTGTCAATTGGGAAGGCATCTTTGCCGCGGGTGTGCCCTTGCGCGAAGAAAACGGGAATACGTGCACGTGAGCGAAGCCTACTTCCTCCACGATACTGACACTGTCCATGAATTCTTCCTCGCTCTCCCCCGGAAAACCTACGATTATGTCGGTGGTAAAAGTAGCATCCGGGAAATGACTGCGCAGGATGCGGACGCTCTCAAGGTATTCTTCCCTTGTATATCTGCGGTGCATCCTCCTCAATACATCTGTGTTCCCGCTTTGCAGAGAGAGATGGAAATGAGGGCATAGCTTGCCCGTGGCGGCAGTTCTCACTGCAAAATCCTCATTCACGAAAGCTGGTTCCAGAGAGCCTAGGCGAATGCGGAGAATAGCCGAGCCGGCGGCTTCCACAACAGCGTCAGTGAGTGTCCTCCCTGCGGAGGAATATGATGCGATATGAATACCGGTCAGAACGACCTCCTTGAAACCTTCCCCGGCCAGCTGATCACAGGATGTCCTTATCAGATCGGCATCCATGCTGGAAAGACTGCCTCTGGCGTATGGGATTATACAGTAGGTGCAGTACCGGTTGCATCCGTCCTGTATTTTCAGAGAAGCTCTGATACGGGACTGACGGTAGATGCCTTCTCTGTACTGCCCGCCCTCTTCCCCGGGGGTAAAGCCGCGTTCCTTCAGTTTTGCAAGGATGAACGAAGCAGCATCTTCAGCGTCAGTCTGTTCGAAGAATATATAATCCGGTTCACCACATATCTCTTCTCTTCTACCCACCCTTGTCCAGCATCCGCCGACCGCAATGAGCGCCTCTGGATTGACAGATATGTAATGCCTGATCGAATTGCGGGATTTCCTTTCGCTTTCCGCAGTTACGGCACAGGTATTGATGATGATGAGGTCCGCTTCCTCAGGTTTGGTACAGCGATCCATTCCGGCTGAAATCAGACGGGATGCTATCGTTTCGCTGTCGCAGAGGTTGACCTTACAGCCCAATGTAAATATAAAAAATCTCATATCATCTGCTACGGGCAAATGCCTCGTCTTTTTTGAGTTGGTCCTTGAGCTCATCCAGAGAAGCGAACTTCTTTTCCTGACGGATGAGCTCCATGAATTCCACTCTGATCGTTTCACCGTAGATATCCTCACCGAAATCGAGGATATGCGTCTCAATTGTCACCGTTTCTCCGGAGACGGTCGGGTTATTCCCGATATTGGTTATACTGCGGTACTTTCTTCCATGCACTTCGGTCACGGTATAATAAACGCCCCACCCAGGCACTATCAAGCCTTCCTCAACAACGGTATTGGCTGTCGGAAAACCTATCGTCCTTCCTATCCGCCGGCCTTCAACGACAGTGCCCTTCAGGTAAAATGGTCTCCCCAGAAGCTTCGCAGCAAAGGAAACGTTACCTTCCTGGACGCTTTTTCTGATAAGGCTGCTCGAAACAGGGACTCCGTCGCATTTCACAGGCGGACATATATCGGCTCTGATGCCATACGTGGCGCAGAGCTCCTTCAGAGTATCGGTGGTTCCTTTACCCTGCGCACCGAAGGTATAATTAAAGCCTGCACAGACGTATCTTACATTATTTCCAACAAGATACTCTCTGACGAAATCCTCAGGAGAGGTGGCCATCATCTCCTCGCTGAAATCGTATATGAACAGGTATTGTATGCCTGCATCTTCCAGGAATTCAAGTTTGTCAGAAGCGCTCATAATCTTTTCTGTAATGTTGCCTTCCCCACTGATCACGTCGACAGGGCGCTGGGAAAAAGTTATAAGTGCAGGTGCATAAGGGCTGTCGAGAACTGAATCAATGATCTTCATATGCCCGATATGGAAACCGTCAAAATAGCCCAGAGCTGCGCCTATCGGCTCGCTGATGTTATGCTGATTGCAGTCAGTTATTATCCTCATTTGGCATCCACCATCACTTTCTTCGGTTTGATACCGTTTCCCGTCACTATTCCTATCCCGCTGAATCCGCTTTCGGCATAAAGGCGTACGGCACCGCCTTCAGCAATGCTGCCGCAGCTTACCGTAAATCCGGATATGGGAACCTTGGAACCTGCGAGCATCATCGCTTCGTAGCTGTGGCTGACAACTGCCTTCGGCAGATGCCTTATCGGGTCATCAGAGCTGAGAAGGAGGTCTCCCGCGGTACCCGAAGATACCGCTACGCTTATTTCCTCCAGAGTATGGGCCTGGCTTATATCGTATCCACAGCATTTCGTGCGAACAAGAGAGCTCATGACGGCTCCGCACCCTAGTTTTCTGCCGATATCGTCGGCAAGGGTCCGGATATACGTGCCTTCAGAACACCTCACTCTTATTACTGCCTCCATTGGAGTGTCGGTGCTTATGAGCTCGATCTGTTCAATGGTCACGGTGCGAACCGGCCTTTGAGTCTCAACACCCTTGCGGGCGTACTCGTAAAACGGCCTGCCGTTCAGCTTCCTTGCCGAATATGCCGGAGTCTGCTGTTCTATCTCACCGATGAAACTGCGAAGAACTTCCTCCAGATCTCCGGAGGAAAAAACCGGCCTGCAGGTCTCTATCACTTCTCCCCAAATATCCTGGGTATCGCTGACCATACCGAACCGTATCCCTGCGATGTATTCCTTGCTGTCCTTCGGAAAGTACTCGATGAGACGCGATGAGGATCCCGTGCAAACTATAAGAACACCGGAGGCATTGGGATCCAGGGTACCGGCATGGCCTGCCTTCTTCTCTCCCAAAAGTGAGGCTGCACGGCGGCATGCGGAGAAACTGGTCATCCCCGCTGGTTTGTTGAGCACGATCACCGAGTTCATAGGGTCTGTGCATATTCGGCAAACACTTTTTCCAGTTCCTTATAGGTACCTAAGAAAGTGCAGCCAGCTGCCTTTATGTGGCCCCCGCCTCCGAAACGGCTGCAGAACTCGGAGACATCATGTTCGAAATCTGCGCTGCGCATGGAGAGCTTGAAAGCCTCTTCCCCTGTCTGGCGG
This sequence comes from Eubacteriales bacterium, assembly GCA_024685545.1. Classification (GTDB taxonomy): domain Bacteria; phylum Bacillota; class Clostridia; order Eubacteriales; family Anaerofustaceae; genus JAAYHF01. Next base: position 41,211 of record JAIKVR010000009.1, read on the forward strand.
ACGGTGACCGATACGACCACACCGTAGATATATTTAATCGTGTTTGTCAGGATATCGGCTTCAGCGTTGATGCTGTCCGAAAAGCCGTCCTCATAAAGAAGAGCTGAGACGACAAGCTTCCCTTCTCCGTAAAACTTCGTGTTGCCGAAGCCTATCTTTGCCAGTTCGATGACGTCTTTTTCTCTCATGAGCAGTGCTTCGTCGATCAGGTAGAAATCATCGTATCTTTCGTAGAGTTCTGAAGCGATAAGATGGCAGTATGCAGTTGTATTAGAATAAGAAAAATTACCTGTATCGGTGTCGATAGCGATATAGACAGCGTGGGCGATCTGACGAGTGATTTCGCAGCCCAGGACCTTGAGCAGACTATATATCACTTCAGCAGCGCAGGAGCTTGAAGGATACACTATATTCACATCGCCGTATCCGGTATTGGTGCTGTGGTGGTCAAGTACCAGTACCTTCTTTGCTCTGGACAGCTCACTATTTCCGAACAGGTATTCCATGGTAGAGCAGTCGACCGCTATAGCCAAATCGTACTTTTCGTCCAGCGGACCATTGAAGAAAGAGGTCTCCTCCAGAAGGTTCTCCAGCCCCGACTTATTCCTGTCAGCGACATAGTCGACCTTATGGCCCAGCTGCTTCAGGCCGAGACCCAGTGCCACCATCGAACCGCAGGCATCGCCGTCCTGATTCTCATGGGAAAGTATCAGAATATTTGAAGAGCCGCCGATAAGCTCGGCGGCTTCAGTGACATCAATGTGAGTCATTGCCTATCTCCTCGAGAAGCTTTTCTATATGCTCATAATTGTCATAAGAGTCGTCATGTATCAAAATAAGCTGCGGGGCGTAGCGTGTAGTGAGAGCGTCCGCTACTTTTTTGCGCAGAACACCCTTGGCGTTCTCCAGAACTGCCATGATTTCTTCCGACTCTTTCTTATCGGCGTAAATGGTCACATACACCTGACAGTATTTCATGTCAGGTGTTGTATTGACCCTGGATATCCCGATGAGCCTTCCTTCCAGACGGGGATCCTTCAGGGAAAAAGTTATGGCATTGGATATCTCGTCCTTGATAAGAGCGTTGATTCTGTCGATCCTGTGCTGTGCCAATTCAGTCCTCTTCTTTCAATCTTCTGGAAGAGAATTCCAGTTTATCTCCCACAAGCATTCCGTCAAACTTCTCGATGCCGATGCCGCATTCGTAGCCCTGGGCGACTTCCCTGACGTCATCCTTGAAACGCTTCAATGAACCGATCTTTCCCTGGAATATAGTCTCCTCGCCGCGAATGACGCGGATATTGTCGCTTCTCTTGACGGAACCTTCCGTGATATAGCTTCCTGCGATAGGACCAAGATCCGGTATGCGGTATACCGCACGGACCTCTCCTTCGCCTGTGACGATCTCCTCGTATTCGGGTTCCTTCATGCCCTTGAGCATAGCGTTCATATCGTCCAGTATCTCATAGATGATCGAATACGTCTTTATGGAGATGCCTTCCTTGTCAGCCTGGGACTGAACGTCGGCACCGGCCTTGACATTGAATGCAATGATCATAGCCTTGGAGGCCGAAGCGAGCATGATGTCGGTCTCTGACACATCGCCAACACCTGAATGTATGACCGATATCTTTATTCCGGCGTCGTTTCCTTCAAGGCCGCCAAGCTCCTGTTTGATGGCTTCCATGCTTCCCGCGACGTCGGTCTTGATGATGATGTTGATCTCCTTCTGATCGTCCTCTTTTATATGTTCGAACAGATCATCCAAAGATTTCGGCTGAGCAGCCCTGGAAGCCTGAATCGCGATTCTGTCCTTGCGTCTGGTGACGATATCCTTTGCGGCCTTTTCGTCATCCGCGACGAAGAACCTGTCGCCTGCCGAAGGAACTTCGGGCAGACCGATGATTTCCACTGCCGTAGCAGGTTCAGCCGAGGTCACCCTCTTTCCAGTCCAGTCCGTCATGGCTCTGATTTTTCCGTAGATTGTATCTATCACGATGAAATCTCCGGTCTTCAGTGTACCGCAGTTGACGAGCAGAGATGCGGTAACGCCGCGCTGCTTATCGATGCGGGCTTCCAGAATGGTTCCTATCGATTTCCCTGAATAATCAGCTTTATAGTTCTCCACTTCCGCCAGAAGGAGGATGTTGTCGAGCAGGTCGTCAATCCCCATACCGGTCTTGGCAGAGACGTTCACGCATATCGTATCGCCTCCCCATGCCTCCGGGACGAGCTCGTACTTGGTAAGATCATCCATGACACGCTGCGGGTTGGCACCGGGCTTGTCCATTTTATTGATGGCCACGATTATTGGCACCTTGGCCGCCTTGGCGTGATCGATGGCTTCCACCGTCTGCGGCATGACTCCGTCGTCAGCAGCGACTACCAGCACCGCAATATCCGTGACGTCGGCTCCTCTTGCTCTCATTGCGGTGAATGCTTTATGGCCCGGGGTATCGATGAATGTTATCTTCTTGTCCCTGACGGATACAGTATATGCGCCTATCTTCTGAGTGATGCCTCCCTTTTCGCCTTCGAAAACGTTGGTGTTTCTTATGGCGTCGAGAAGAGAGGTCTTTCCGTGGTCGACATGGCCCATGACAGTGACGATGGGCGGGCGCGGTTCAAGAAGGGTCTCTTCGGCGTTATGTTCGGTGAGCAGTTCCTCGTAATAATCAGGTTCCTTCTCCAGCTCCACCTGGATCCCCAGATCTTCGCATATGACGGAGACGGTATCAAAGTCCAGCGGCTGGTTCAGCGTCACCATGACGCCGTATTCCATCAGCTTTTTCATGATGTCGCCGGTGGACATGAGTATCTTTTCGGAAAGCTCAGCCGCGGAGATAAAATCAGGCAGCACAACGGTGCCCTCAACTCCCGCAGTGGCTCTCTTTTCCCAGCCTTCGAGCTTCTGTTTTTTATATTCGCTTTTCGTGCCGCGCTTTTTCTTCGCGTTATTCGGGCGCACGTATCCCTTGTCGTCAGAGAAGAAGGTATTTTCAGCTTTGCTCTTCTCGTTGCTGTAAGCGGCTCTGTTCTTGTACCTGTCGTTCTTCGGCTTTTCCAGCGGTTTTTCTTCGGTGGTTCTATAGGAGGTCCCTCGGTTCTGACTGGTGCCTCTGCGGGCATTGTTGTTGGAACCTGAGTAAGACCCACCAGTGTTCCTGTTTTGATAGCCGGTCCCGGTGTTGTTCCTGCCCTGATAGCCAGTGCCGGAATTATTCCTTCCCTGGTATCCGGTTCCGGTATTGTTTCGACCCTGGTAACCCGTACCGGTGTTGTTACGTCCCTGATAACCGGTGCCGCTGTTCCTGTTCTGATAGCCGGTATTATTATTGTTTCTTCCTTGATATCCTGTTCCGGAATTATTTCTTCCCTGATAGCCTGAACCGGTGTTGTTACGTCCCTGATAGCCTGTGCCGCTGTTCCTGTTCTGATAGCCGGTATTATTATTGTTACGTCCCTGATATCCTGTTCCTGTATTGTTACGTCCCTGGTAACCGGTACCGGTATTGTTACGTCCCTGGTAGTTGGGATTGCCTGTCCTGTTCTGGCTGTTGCTGTAGTTGCCCTGTCTGCGGGTATCCTGGGCAGGGGCGCTCTGGCGCGCGGGCTTCTGGTTTCCGGCGGTGTCTGTCTGGGGCTTGGCCGCTGAAGCGGCAGGCTTTTCCTCCTTCTTTGGAGCAGAAGGTTCTGCGGGTTTTGCAGTCGTTTTCTCCGCAGGTTTTTCTGTAGCCGGATGTTTGGACGGTGCTGCGTTCTCCGCGGATTTAGGCGCTATCTTGCCCTCTATGACAGTAAAATTATTTCGGAAATACTTTTCCTGCTGGTCTGTCAGTATGCTCATATGGCTCTTTATTGGTATATTGGCCTGCTGGAGGATACCGACAAAATCCTTGCTCTGCACCCCGTATTCCTTTGCTAATTCGTATACTTTTTTCGGCATTTACTCCCCCTGTCTGTTAATAGTTCCTAACTTTATCTGAATATCCTGCATTAATTCATCCAGGCTTTCCTTGTTTGCCTGTACCGAAAGGGCGGTCGCGAGCTTTTTCATATCCTTGACGCTCTTAAGGCATTCCCCGCTCCTGCAGATATAGGCGCCTCTCCCATTCATTTTGCCCGTCGGATCGACCTGCATCCCGCCTTCGGGGACCCTGACTATCCTTAACAGATCTCTTTTCTCCCTTACATTCCTGCATATGACGCAGGTGCGCATAGGTACATTCTTCAATCGGCGTTTTCCTCGTTATCCTTAGGTACTCCGGCATCCATGCCGTCTGCTTCACGGTCCTCATCCGCGAAATCCTCAGCGCCTGCAAAAAGCTCATTCGCTCTGGCAACGGCATCTTCAGGATCGGTGCCTATGTTGGCATACTGTTCCGGAGTCTTTATGTCTATCTTCCAGCCTGTCAGCCTGGCTGCCAGGCGCACGTTCTGCCCGTCCTTGCCTATCGCGAGCGACAGCTGGCTCTCGTCAACGATGACAGTGGCGACATGTTCCTCTTCGCCGATGATGACTTCGAATACCTGCGCGGGACTGATTGCGTTTGAGATAAAGACGACCGGGTCGTCGCTGTACTGTATGACATCGATGCGTTCCGTGCCGATCTCGTTGAGAACGCCCTGTATCCTGACGCCTTTCTGACCCACACACGCACCGATGGGATCCACGTCCTCATTGGCCGACCACACGGCGACCTTTGTGCGGCTGCCGGCTTCCCTGGCTATAGCCTTGATCTCCACGGTACCGTCCGCTATCTCAGGGATATCGATCTCCATTAATCGCTTGATGAGCATAGGGTGTGAACGGGAGACGTAGATCTGAGAGCCTTTGTTGGTACGCTTCACATCGCTCAGGTAGACCCTTAACCTCATGCCCTGATAATATTGTTCGCCGGGTATCTGGTTGGAGATGTTCATTATTCCCTCGCTGCGTCCCAGGCTCACATAGATGTTGTTTCGGTCGGTACGCTGCACCGTGCCCACGACGAGCTCGTCTTTTTTTGCCGAATACGTGTCGTAGACGATCTGGCGCTCGCTCTCCTTGATCTGCTGGAGTATGTACTGCTTCGCATTCTGAGTGGCGACCCTTCCGAATTCCGTGGGATCGAGCCTGAATTCTATGTCGTCACCGACTGAGGCATCAGTCTTGAAGCCTTTCGCTTCATCCAGGGAGATCTGAGTGATTTCATCCTCCGGAGAATCGACTACGGTGCGGTGGGCATACATTTCTATCTCGCCCGTTGTCCCGTCGATATCGACGCTCACGTTCTGATTGGACCTGTTGTCCTTTTTATACGCGGCAACGAGCGCGACCTTCACGGCTTCCAAAACGTCGGCCTTTTTTATCCCCTTGGTCCTTTCTATCTCATCAAGGGCTTCGATGAAACTCCTGAGGTTTTCTTCCCTGCTTACGGTTTTCTTTTTCATTCCAGTTCCTTTTCTTAAAAGTCAAAATCAAAATGAAGATTTATCCTGCTCACTTCGCTGTCTTTCAGTTCGACCGCGTTCCCATCCGGATCTGTAAACGAGAACACTCCTCCCGAGTGACCGTTAAGGATCAGCACCGGCTTCTTGTCCCCGTTCAATGCCTTGTATAGGGAGACATCCACCTTGCTGCCGGAAAATCGCTCGTAGTCCTTTTCCTTTTTAAGCACCCTGTTGATCCCGGGAGAGGAGACCTCCAGCGTGTAGTCCTCCTGTCCGTCATCGCCTCTCTCGTCTATGGCCCTGCTTATCTCCTCACTGACTGCGGCACAGTCGTCCAGGGTAACGGCTCCTTCTGCCTTCTCGATATAAAAACGCAGTATCCTGATCGAGCCTTCCTTTACAAATTCGGCATCAGCCATCTCGCAGCCCTTTTCCCTGATGAGTGGCTCGGCGAGTTCAATCATTTCATCGAGAAATCTCATAAATGTCCCTTTCAGAAAGAAATGAGTGGGACAGCCCACTCATTTCGCAATACAACCTTATCACAGAATTATCCTTTTGTAAAGCAGAAAATCAAAACATTTGCCGATTTTGTCCTCCCTTAATCCCATTTTAACGCCTATGATGATACAATACACTTGATGAACAGCAATTATAAGAAGGATTTTCTGGATGCCATGGCTGAAAACGGCTTCATACCTGCTGAGGAGAAGGATATCTCCTACGGTGTTCAGCTGACGCTCTCCGATGGGGAAAATGACTGGAAGGTCCGACTCTTCGAGAACGCTAAAGGGGAGCATACGATAGACACAGCGGGCAGGATGCCGGAAAGGCTGATGCAGGCGATAGGAGACTTTATCGTAAATAGCTCGGACCCCCTCCTTCCACCTCCCCTGATCGGTTCGGACGAAGCAGGCAAAGGCGACTGGATCGGTCCGCTGACCGTCTGCGCGCTGTATGCCGATGCTAACATGTACAGGAAGCTCGCTGCAGCAGGCGTAAAGGATTCAAAGAAGCTCAGTGGCAAAAAGATCGAGGAGCTCAAGGACGTCATCACCTCGATCTGCCCGCATTACAGTGTGATATGCCTTATGCCAGAAGCTTTCAACAAACTCTACGCGAAGTATGGCAATATAAACGTTCTGCTTGCCGCTGCCCACGGCGAAGCTATAAGGAGCGTAAACGGAAAGAGCGGCTGCACCGATGTGCTGATAGACAGATTCGCGGATGAATCCCGCATGGAAACGGAACTCAAAGGCATTGGGCTGTCGCTGCACCAGCATTTCCGCGCGGAAGCCAATTTCGCTGTCGCAGCTGCCAGCATTCTGGCCCGTTACACATATATCTCCCGCCTCAATGCTCTGAGCGGGAAATACGGCTTGACTCTTGCCCCGGGGGCAGGTGACGCTGCTGATGCCGCGGCGGCCGCCTTCGTCGCCAAATACGGGAAGGAGCGCCTCGGGGAGATCGTCAAGCTCAACTACAAAAACACGATGAAGGTGAAATAATGGAATCAGCCCAGAGCAAGATAAATGAACTGACAGACAGGCTGTTGTATTACAACCGGATGTATTACGAGAAGGACAGCCCGGTAGTATCCGATGAAGAGTACGACTCGCTCATGAAAGAGCTCACAGACCTCGAAGCCATGTATCCCGAGTTCGCAAGAAAGGATTCCCCCGCAAGGAACGTCGGCGGACGGGCCGCGGAAGGCTTTTCAAAGGTGACGCATATCGCTCCGATGCTTTCTCTGTCCAACGCTTACAGCGAGGAGGAACTCAGGGAATTCGACGAGAGGATAGCAAAAGGCCTCCCCGGCGAGGAATACTTCTACGACTGCGAGAACAAGTTCGACGGACTTACCGTTGTGCTCACATATGAGGACGGGGTTCTGACAAGAGGCGCAACACGGGGCGATGGCGTGGTCGGCGAAGACATCACCAACAATATCAGAACTATCAAAACCATCCCGCACAGGCTGAAACAGGACATCTCGGTGACAGTGCGGGGGGAAGTCATAATGTATAAGGACGAGTTCAAAAAGCTCAATGCCGCAAGGGAACTGGAAGGTCTCCCGCCTTTCGCAAACCCCAGGAACGCCGCTGCGGGCAGCCTCAGGCAGCTGGACAGCCGGGTCACCGCATCCAGGAACCTGGATATATTTGTATTCAACATGGAGAGCATCAGCGGCTATCAGCCGAAAGGGCACTATGAATCGCTGGAATACCTAAAGAGCCTGGGTTTCAAGGTCAGCGACATCACCAGGGCCGTTACGATAGACGAGGCTGTGGAATATATCAATAAAAAGGGAATAGACCGCGCAGGACTCCCCTTCGAGATAGATGGTGCCGTCCTCAAGGTGGATTCGTTCGCACAAAGGGAGCGGCTCGGAATGACCGCCAAAACCCCGCGCTGGGCGATAGCCTACAAGTTCTCGGCAATAGAAGCAGAGACGCTCCTAAAGGACATCACCGTTCAGGTCGGCAGGACAGGCGTGCTGACCCCGGTCGCCGAACTCGAACCGGTCAGGGTTGCCGGCAGCGTCGTCAGCAGGGCCACGCTGCATAACGAGGACAATGTAAGGATAAAGGATATAAGGATAGGCGACAGGGTGGTCGTGCGCAAGGCGGGGGATGTCATCCCCGAGGTCGCACGCAGCCTCAAGGACAAGAGGACCGGGAACGAGAAGGGATTCGAGATGCCTCAGAGGTGTCCGGTCTGCGGAGGAAAGACCGCGAGGATCGAAGATGAAGCGGCGGTGAGATGTCTGAACCCCGACTGTCCCGCCAAGGCGCTCAGAAGGATCCAGCACTTTGTCTCCAGGGATGCCATGAACATCACTGGTCTGGGAGATTCGCTGGTGCAGAGACTGTATGATCTGGGCTACATCACGGACTGCTCGGACATATTCACGCTCAGCAGTAAAAAGGAACAGCTTAAAAAGCTGGATGGTCTCGGGGAGAAAAGTGTTGAAAATCTCATTGAAGCGATAGAGGCAAGCAAAAACGCAGGTTTCGATTCGCTTATATTTGCCCTTGGGATCCCGCTTGTAGGCAAGCGCAACGCACAGGTGCTTGCCGCCCATTTTGCAGATATCGACGAGCTGATATCGGCAAGTGCACAGGAACTGGATTCCATCGAATCTATAGGCGGGAAGATGGCCGAGAGCATTACCGCATTCTTTACAGATGAGGATAACCTTTCCATGATAACCTCCCTCAAATATACGGGGGTCAATATGGCAAGGGCGGAAAACGAAGGCAGGCGGCAGGCCGATGCCGCTTTCGGGGGCAAGACCTTCGTCCTGACAGGCACGCTCCCACACTACACCCGTGATGAAGCCTCAAAGATTATTCAGGAGCTGGGAGGGAGAGTAACAGGCAGCGTCAGCCGCTCCACGGGCTATGTGCTGGCCGGAGAGAACCCTGGAAGCAAACTTGCGAAAGCGAACGAACTCGGGATACCGGTCATTGATGAAGCTATGTTCATGAAGATGGCGGGGCTCTCAGATGAATAAGCTGACAGCGTATGCCAGGGCAAAAATAAACCTGGGGCTCGACATACTATGCAAAAGGGACGACGGCTATCATGACATCAGAACGCTGATGCATACGGTTTCGCTCTGCGATACGCTCGTATTTGAGATATCTGACGAGACATCGCTTTCCTGTGATATGCCCGGGATACCTGCAGACGGTAACAATATCGTGTTCAAATGCCTGAGCAGGACAGAAGAGGCAGTGGGAAGAAAGCTACCCCTGAAGATTGAGCTGTATAAAAAGATCCCTCCCGGAGCCGGACTCGGCGGAGGCAGCGCAGACGGCGCTGAAACTATCAAGGCGGTCAACGAGCTCTACGGATTGGGGCTTACGCCTGATGAACAGGCGGATATAGCGGCTAGAGCAGGGAGCGACATACCCTTTCTTGTCTATGGGGGCTTTGCCCTCTGTGAAGGGCGCGGAGAACTGATTACGAATTTCCAAAAGCTCAGACCTTATCCCTGTTTGCTGGTCAAGCCCGAAGAATCGGTAGATACGGGGGCAGCGTACGCCTTCTTTGACGATAAGACAGTACAAAGGGAGAACTGCGACTTCCAGGAGATACTTAGATCTCTGAGAGAAGGCGGGAGAACGCGTCTTCACAACGATTTCGAGGATTACATGGCGCTGCTATATCCCAAGGCAGCCTCGATAAAAGAGGAGCTCATCTCTTTCGGATCCTTCGCCTGCTCCCTCTCAGGCAGCGGCTCCTGCTTTTTCGGTCTTTTCAGGGATACACGGGAAGCGGAAATGGCATACAAGGAGATGAAGTCAAAATACTCGTTTGCCGAGCTGACTGTGCTTTGCTGATGTCATCCCCTGAAAATGAAACATTTGCCGAGAGCAATTACAGAACCGCTCTCCGATAGAACCTGACAATAAAAGCATATTGAAAAATGATCCGTTTTAACTCCATTTAAAGATAGCCAGCTACGATGATGCGTAGGGAGGATCTTGATATGGGGATACTGCTTGCAGAAGATGAAAAGCGCTTTCAAAAGCACTTGTAAAGATATTTCAAGAGAATAACTATTCCGTGGATGCGTTTATGACGGCGAGGATGCGCTCAGCTATCTTGAGGCAGGTTGTTATGACGCTGCCGTACCGGATATCATGATGCCGAAAATGAACGTGATCACGGTTTTGAAAAAGTTCCGCGCGGCGGGAGATCAAATCCCAGTATTGATGCTGGCCGCGAAATCCGAAATCGAAGACCGCATGCAGGGCCTTGACAGCGGAGCAAATAATTATCTTCCCAAGCCCTTTGATACACGCGAACTGCTTGCCCGCATCAGGAGCATCACCAGGACAAAAGCAATTCTTCAGAGAACAGCCCTTCAAACGCAGGCCAGGACCGTCCATCCTTCTTTCCTGGGAAATAAGGATAGTCGGAGATGCTGAATAACGGTATCGTTTATGGGATCTATCCGGTAGCCATGATGACAGCGCTGATAATCATTAAACATATCAGGCGCAGATAAGAAAAAAGCACCGGTGTGTGATGACTGTACGATCATTGCACGCCGGTGTTTTTAATCCGAAGACAGATACTCATAACATTCTTATTCTTCTCATGATCAGCTGCCCTCATGTCCGCTGGTTCTTAAGCCCCTATTTTTCCAGTCCCAGCTGTTCATATAGCGGGGCGATTATCATTTCAAGAGAACCTTCTCTGAAAGGATCCTTAAGTCCGCATTCTGCAAGGGCTTCCCTGTAGAACAGCTTGCCGCCTATATGGCACAGCTTATCGTAATCCTTCCATGCTTCTTCCCTGTCGCTTATCATCCTGTTACTGAAATCCAGCGCGCTCACACTCGCCAGCGCGTAATCGATATAATAGAAGGGGTACATGAAAATGTGAAGCTGCCTGAGCCAGTATGTTCCGGACTCTAGGGTCGGATATAGCCCGTCATAATCCCTGTCGGGCTGGTACTTTCTTTCCAGAGAATGCCAGACTGCCTTCCTTTCGGCAAATGTCAGATCCGGTGATTCATACATCTTTTCCTGGAACTCGTCGACCATGCATTCATATGCGATGGCCATGACTGTGCTCGCCAGGTGCGCGTAACGGTAATCTTCCGCGCGTTCACCAAAGAACAGCTCCATATACGGGGAGGTAAAGAATTCCATGGAAGTGGAGTGGATCTCGCATGTCTCCATGCCGGCCTCCATCTGAGCTGCAAGCTCGAAATCTCTGACACACCATGCATTATATCCGTGACCGGCTTCGTGGGTCAGCACCTCGACGTCGTCCTCTGTTCCGTTGAAGTTTGCGAAAATGAAAGGCAGACCGTAGTTTGCCAATTCGCTGCAGTACCCGCCCTGCGCTTTATTTGGACGGCTCTCAAGGTCCAGAAGACCGCTGTCAGCCATCATCGAGAACAATTCTCCCGCCGCGGGATTCAGGTCATTGTACATCTTCCTTGCAGTCTCTATCTTTTCCTCAACGGTTCCTTCCGGCCGCGGGTTGCCCTGCGGGAATTCGAAGGAACTGTCTGTGAACGTTATTTTTTCGACCCCTATCCGCTCAGCCTGTTTCGCCCTGATCTTCCCTGTGAGGGGCACGACTTCCTTTACAACCTGATCGCGGAAAGCCTTGACTGCCTCTTTATCGTAATCATACCTGCCTCGAAGAATGTAAGCCAGCGGCGTATATGTTTCAAAGCCCATCGCTTTCCCCATCTGGGTGCGTACCTTGACCAGCTGGTCGAACAGCTCCCCTACAGGCTCCTCAAGAGAATGCAGGAAGCCGTCGAAGGCTGTGATGGCGCCTTTGCGGACCTCCCGGTCAGGGTCAGAGAAGAAGCTCATGAGTCCGGGAAGAGTAAGCTTTTCACCGTTGAATTCGATCTGGCTCTGGGACATGAGCCTCTGGTATTCGCTTGCCAGCTCATTTTCCTTCTGCATGAAGGGTATCATCGCTTCATCGAAGCTTTTAATTGTATATTCGCAGACAGTGTAAAAGCGTTCTCCCCAGCGCTGTACTACCTGCTCTTTAAAGGGCGAAGCGACAACGGCCTTACAGAATTCCACATAATAACTGATAAAGATCGGTTCGACATTGTCATAATAAGCCTGTTCGTCCTTATAGAAATCATCATCGGTATGGCAGCTGTGGCGTATCTGGCACAGACTGCTCATGGTGGAAAAATCCCTTTCGAGCCTGTCGAACTCGAGGACTGCTGCGGCGAAGCTGTCGAAATCGGTAGCTCCTTTGATGAGCCTGAGGATCCTTTCGGCTTCGTTTTTCATTTCGCCCTGATCTATATGTCTGTATTCTATCTCGTCAAATCTCATTTCTGACCTCCTGAAGTGTGTATGATTTATTCTATCACAAGATGTTTTATGTTATAATGAGCCATTCCATTTTGAGAGAATTTAAGTGAAGGAAATTAAACGGATATCTGCTTTGATCTTGACCATCCTCCTCGCTGCCTCCATTTCGGGCTGCCTCCCCACCAATCCTCCGGAACCTGACGTTCCGCAGGAGGACCCTGTGGCTTTCGGCATGTGGCAGGGCAATGTCTTTACATCGGAATTCATGGGGCTGACGTTTACGCTGCCTTCCGGTCTGAGGAGGGCCGAAGCAGAATTTATAGCCCAGAACCCCTCCGATGCAGCAGTATACAATAGGGATACGGTCCTTACCGAAGATATACTATCAGACAGCGGCAAATACGAATACTACGATATCATGCTCGCGGATAGAGAGAACGCCGTATGTCTGACAATGTACATTGTAGATACCAATAAGAGCCTGAATGCCAAGCTGAGCGCTTCGAACTACGCGCTGAATCTCCGTACGGCGCTGACGGGGAAAGGCTACAGTCTTTCCGACAGCATGCGTGCTACCATAGCCGAAGAGGATTATATCTTTTTCACCGCTTCCGTGAACAATTACGTCAGTCTCAACTACTATATCGGCAAGAACAGGGACTATATCGTGGTGTGGATGACCTCGACATATCAGGGACAGCAGCCTGACATCGGTGAATTTCTCGCGAGCATCGCCAAGCTTACGGCAGAGAGTACCGAAACGCAGTGACAGGAGAACTGAAACGTCTCCTTGGGAAGCCTCAGGCTTCCTTTTTTTCTGCCCGGTCAGACAGTTTAAGAAAATTTTACCACTGTATTATTTGTCCGGATAAAAAAGATATGTTCCCTTGACATGCGGCCGCCGCTGATGTATATACTTATCTCTGCATATACTGAAAAGGATCATTTATTTTTATGGAACACGACGAACTGTTTGAAAAGACACCTGTCAGAAAACTGTTTTTCCGGCTGACCATTCCGAGCATGCTCAGCCATATAGCGGGAGGCATCACTGAGATCTTCGAAGGCGTTTTCGTCGGCAGCAATCTAGGCGCCACAGCGCTGGCTGCGGTCAATCTGGTCGTGCCTATCATAATAATATCCGGTGCTGTGGCTGATATGATTGCTTCAGGCAGTTCCGTGCATATATCGATAGAGCTCGGGAAAAAGAACGATGAGAAAGCCCGTGGAATATTTACCTCTGCCTGCATAATGATCTTTGCCGTCTCACTGCTGGTGGCCGGGTTATTCCTGTTCTTTATAGACGAGATCATCGCAATGATGGGTGCTACGGGAGAACTGGCACGCCAGACAAAGGAATACGCCCTTCTCTTCGCCGCTATGGCCCCGTTGTCGATGTCATACTACGCCTTTGATGATTATCTGCGCATATGCGGCAAGGTCAGGTATTCCATGGTGGTCAACATCGCGACCTCATTGCTCACCGCTTTCCTGCTCTGGCTCCTTCTGGAGAAGATGCATCTGGGGCTCTGGGCCTCCGGACTGGTCTACAACGGATGCAGCGTCATCGGCGCAGTAGCCTCGGCGATACCGCTCCTGTCGAAAAAGCTTAAACTGTACTTTGTCCGACCTGAAACAGACGTAAAGCTCACCTTCAAGATCATCGCCAGCGGGATCCCGGCATTCACGGGCAATGTCACAGTATCGCTGATTATACTTTTGACAAACACGCTACTGTTAAGGATATCGGGAGAGCTGTCGGTAGCAGCGCTCTCGGTGTACGGCTATATCGAGAGCGTGCTGAGATGCGCGGTATACGGAATGATAAACGGAGTTAAGCCTGCGATCGGATACAATTACGGAGCTCATAATGAGAAGCGCCTCGAGCGCCTCGTCAGGGCGCTGTTTGCCGGGACTTTTATAACATCGTTCATCTGCTACGCGGCTGCCCGGCTGGCGCTGCGTCCCATCGTCAGCATCTTCTGTCCTCAGACGGATACGGCTCTTATATCCATGACGATCCGTGCATCCGCGATCTGTATGATATCTATATTGATTACGTGGTTTGGTTCTTCATGCGGGATGCTGTTTACGTCCCTGAACAGACCGGTATACGCGACCGTCTTGTCTTTTATGCGCACGCTTGTATTTCCCGCCGCTACGATGTATATCCAGGCTGCTTTATGGGGAGTGGACGGAGTATGGTATTCCTTTATAACCTGCGAAGTGCTTTCGGCAGTCCTATCCGGCATTTTCCTGTACCCCACCGTAAGCTCCGTGAGAAAAGACATGGCTGCCTGATAATTCATCTTATAACAGACTCTGAGATAGAAGGTCAAATCCACCTCGGCTATTTATTATTCCATTATTGCCATGTGCGAAAACTGGAAGCTATACTATGCCATAACAAAACTGACCTCCTGAAGTTAGATTCTTGGTCTAACCTTTGGGGGTCAGTTCATTTTGCAGTAAACCAGTATCCCTTTTAATTGAAAAGGCTATGTGACTGCTGCTCGCTTTACTCGAGCGATGTCATGTTCCCGTCATATGGTCCGTCCTGACCATTGTAGGACCCGTCATACGGTCCATTGTTAACAATAGGCGGGATACTGTTCGTTTCCTTGATGAGCTTTATCGCTTTGGTGTACAGGTAGATCATAAACGGCACGAATACCAGCAGCGCCCAGTCGAGATTGAGGAATAAAATGGCATCATAGACACCGTGTGCCGCAACGGGAGCAGCAATCGAGAGCACGGTATAGTAGTTGCGCTTTTCCGGCACGAACTTTGCCAGAGATAGGAAATACCCCATCAATACACCGAAGATGGCATGACCCGGCACAGAAGTAATTGCACGGACAATGCCTGTGGTGATGCCGTATTTGCCCACATACGCGATATTTTCCAGAGTCGCGAAGCCCAATGACACGGTCGCACAGTAGATGATCCCGTCATACAGCTCGTCATAGCTACGTGAATTATAGGCGATGAGCTTATCTGCAACGTACTTGACTCCCTCTTCCATCAGGGCGACCCCGAAAAAGGCCTGAAAGACAAGCCCGACCGCGGTGTACGGCTCTCCGAAGATCGAGGTATAAAGTGTTTCCAGTATTATTGCCGGAAACGCGGTGATTATGCCGGCAATAAACAGCAGCGCAAGGAGCCACACGGGTTCCCTGTTGTAGCGGTCAAAGCTCAGTATAACGAAAATTATAACGACAGTCGGAAGTATCGCTATTAAAAATTCCATTGGCATGTTTTTTCTCCGATCCTTAGGTTTACACTATTTTAACAAACACTGACTCTTTTTTAAATAAGTTTAGCGTAAATAAGCGATGTATATACTATAATTAAAGGTAATTCGGCAAGGGAGAATAGAATGGAAAACATCAAGGGATACACTTTCATAAAAGAAGAATACATCAGTGAGATCTCCGCTGTCGCACGGCTCTACCAGCACGACAAGAGCGGTGCCAGAGTGATGACTGTCGAATGCGATGACGAAAACAAAGTATTCTGCGTCTCATTTCTGACTCCTCCGGAAGACAACTGCGGCACGCCTCACATCATCGAGCACAGTGTGCTCTGCGGATCTGACAAGTACCCGCTCAAAGAGCCCTTTGTCTATCTGCTCAAGTCCTCCCTGAATACATTCCTGAACGCCATGACGTATCCGGACAAGACTATATACCCCGTGGCGAGCATGAACGAGAAGGATTTTGAGAACCTGACCGACGTCTACTGCGACGCCGTATTCAACCCGCTGATCAGGACAGACGACTTCCCGTTCAGACAGGAAGGGCACCATTACGAATACTACGGTGAGGATATCACCGTCAACGGCGTAGTATATAACGAGATGAAAGGGGCAACATCCTCGCCTGACGATATGCTCTTCGACGCATCCCAGTCATCGCTCTTCCCGGGCACGGCATACAGCCTCAACTCCGGAGGGGATCCCGATTTCATCCCCGAGCTTACCTATGAGAAATACCTGGCTTTCTACAGAAAGCACTATCATCCCTCCAACAGCTATATCTTCATTTACGGCAACACAGACATGTCAAAACATCTGGAAAAGCTGGACAGGGATTACCTGAGCAACTTTGACCGCATCGTCCCGCCTGAGGCGGATCTCATCTCTGAGGATTTCAACTCTCAGGAGATCTTCGTTAAGCAGTATTCGGTCGACGGTGAGGATATATCGAACAGATACTGGTTCGCCGTCAACTGGGCGATGGCCCCCGCTGGGGACAACAGGGATCAGCTTGCACTGTCCGTCCTTGAGAAGATACTCTTCGACACGGATTCCTCCGTATTGAAAAAAGCCCTCAGCGACGCGGGCATAGGCGAGGAAGTACAGTGTTCGTTCACCACGGAGGAAGCCACCTCCTTCATGACAGTTTATGTCAAGAACGCGCCACTTGAAAAGCTGGAGCTGTTCAGAAATACCGTAAACGAGACGCTTGAAAAGATATGTCGCGAGGGTCTGGACGACGAAGTCATCCTTGCATGTGTCAACAGTTCAGAGTTTTCGCTCAGGGAATCCGATATCTCCTCAACGATAAAAGGCCTTATCTACGCTATCAAAGTCATGGGCGGATGGCTCTACGGAAAGGACCCGTTTGACCAGCTGAAGTACGAAGACCTCATAGAATACCTCAGGGATAACCTGAGTTCCGATTTCTATACGGGCCTGATTAAAAAATACATGCTAGACAACCCGCACAAAAGCATAGTCATGCTGGAGCCTGTCAGCGGTCTCTACGAGAAGAAAGCAGCGGAATTTGCCGAAAAGCTGTCTGATTATAAGTCAACTTTGACACCGGAGGAACTTGACCGGATGCAGAAGGAGACTGAGGAGCTCAAGGCCAGGCAGGCTGCCCCGGACAAGCCTGAGGACATAGCCAGGATCCCGGTGCTGGAGATCTCGGAGATCTCCCACGACTGCGACAAAGACGAACTGGAATGCTATGAGAAGGGGAAGACCCGGGTATTCGTGTTCACCGGGGAAGCCTCCGATATCGTATACACCGACATCAACTTCGATATCTCAGCACTCCCTGCCCAGGAGCTTCCGAGGCTGAAGCTGCTGCGCTCAATCCTGGGCGTATACGCGACAAAGAATTATTCCGAATACGACCTTGGCAACGTCCAGGGCATTTATCTGGGCGGCACAGGCAGCGCAGTCAGCGTACAGCAGGATTTCGCTGACATAGACCTTTTCGACCGCAGATTCACGTACTGGTCCAAGGCCCTGTTCTCCAATGCGGACAGGCTGTTCAGTCTGGCTGAAGAATCACTTCTCTCTACCAGGTTCGACGACATCGAAAGGCTTAAGGTCACGGTCAAGGAAGAGATCAGCAAGTTCGAGAACGGTCTGATCAATGAAGCGGAATCCTACACGCTGCTCAGGATGGATGGTTCCTCATCGGCAAAAGGCGCATTCAACTCCGCACTGAGGGGCGAGGCGTATTACCGCTACCTGCTTTCCGCGGCCGCTCGTCTGGACAGGGGCGACGCGGGAGTGCTCTCGGAGCTGAAAGAGACTGCCGAAAAGATAGTGACGTCGGCAGGACTGGATATACTCATCACCTGCGACGAGAAAAACAGGGACGCGATAGTGAACAAGGCTTTCGCCTTTGCGTCAAAACTGCCGGACAAGCAGGCAGGGCAGAAAGTCCTCTTCGTTCCGGAGAAAAAGATCAACGAAGGGATAGCCATTTCCTCAGCCGTTGCCTATACGGGACTGGGCGTGAACCTCGTCAAGGCAGGAAGCTTCATGCCCAGAGCTTTTGCAGTGACCCGCAAGTTCCTGACAACAGATTACCTTTGGAACAACATCAGGGTCAAGGGCGGTGCCTACGGGGCGATGATGCGCACCGACAGAGGAGGCGACCTGATGCTGGTGTCCTACAGGGATCCAAACGTGAAGGCAACATATGAAGTATATGAGAAGATACCTGAGATACTTAAGGGGCTGGATCTCACGAGAAGAGAGACTGACAATTTCATCCTCGGAACAGTAAGCGATATCGACATGCCGAAGACAATATACTCGAAAGCCAGGCTTGCATTGGGCTATCTGTACGCGCATTATCCCTATGAGGAACGAAAAGCCACGCGGGAGGCGGTGCTATCGGCGACGCTCGATGACATCAAGAGCTCGGCAGAACAGTTCGAATGCCTGCTTAAGGAAGGCGTGAAGGTGACATTCGCACCTGCCATGAAGCTCAGAGAATATGAAAACGGCTTTGACCGGATAACCTCGATCAACAGGAACAGCAAGGATGAGTTCTAATAGAAAACTTCTCTTGACAGCGCTGGCTATACTGCTGGCGCTGTCGTTTTGGCAGGGAGAGGCGCGGGCATCAGACTACGACCTCAGCGGCTATCAGAACGCCGGGATCTATGTGATAGAGCAGAATACGGACACGGTCCTGCTCGAAAACAATGCCGACGAACGGTTCTATCCGGGAAGCATCACCAAGATACTCACCGCCATGACCGCACTTGACATTACTGACGACCTGAATGAAAAGGTCACGGTTACCAGTGAGATGCTGTCTCTCGTCAAGCCCAACAGTAGCAGGATCCACCTTTCTGCCGGAGAGATAATCACCTACGGTGACCTGATGAGGGGATCGCTCATACGCTCAGGAAATGACGCAGCAATTGCGATCGGAGTTTTCTGCGGGTGCAGGCTCACCGGATCATCGGACACTCTTGTTGGCTACAAAGCCTTCATCGAAAAGATGAATGAAAAATCATCCTCACTGGGACTGACCGGATCGCACTGGGCCAACACCGACGGATATGATGACAAGGAGAACTATTCCACTCCCAGAGATATAGTCGCACTGGGCATTGCCGCACAAAATTACCCGTTCATCACCGAGACGGTTATGACTCTGTCATACACGGCAGTCACGAGTGCAGCTGCCAGAGAATTCATGAGCACGAATATTCTCAAATACACCGAGCTGCCGGATATGCTGGGAGGCGGGCCAAACCCGTACTACAGGGCATCGGTCACGGGAATGAAAACAGGCAATACCGTAATGGGGCAAAAATGCCTGCTTCTGTCGGCGGAGAACGGGAACATGAGGATCACAGCGGCGATACTCAACATTCCCGACAAGACCAACGAGATTTGGCCGCTGGCGGCAGGGATAATAGATTACTCCTTTGACGGCCACAGGGTCATAGATCTCATAGATGAGTCAAACAGAAAAGCATCATATAAGATATCCAACCCATCGATTCTGCAGAAGGGGAACCTCGACGTACAGACTGATGACAGCATTACTCTGTGTCTGGATATCGACGCAGCGAAGGGCTACATCTGTGTGACTGCGCTGAACCAGGAGAAGGTCCTGGATGTTTACAATGGAGCGCTCAAGCTGGCGTGCGACATCCAAAAAGGCGATGTCATCGGTAAGATGGAATTCCTCTACGATGGCGCGGTCATCGCGGAGACGGAAATGAGGGCACTTACAGATTACGATGTATTCAGCAACAGGGATATCATGATCGCTGGCATGCTCGTATGCGCTGTAATCATCCCCATAGCCCCTGGAGTCTCCATCATATCAGTGAAGAAAAGAAGAATCAGAGCGAGAAAACGGAAAAATGCAGCAAAAAGTACTGAACGCGCTTGAATACGACAAGATACTCGAGATGATCGCCTCGAGGGCGAACACCTCCGCAGCACAGAACAATATTCGGTCCCTGACACCGGACATGAGCGCCTACTGGATCAATGAAACGCTGGATCTCACAGCTGAGGCTGTCGTGACCATCAGCCATAAAGGTGCCCTGCCCTGCAGCGGCTACAAGGAGATTACCCAGTACGTTCTGCACGCCCAGAAAGGCGGCACCGTTCGCGGAAAAGGGCTGCTCGCAGTTTCTTCTGCGATAAAATACGCTTCCCAGATAAAACGGTTCATCTTCTCCGAGGAATACGGAGCTCCAAGATGCGAACGGCTCAACGAAACGGCATCCGAGATAACCGACCTCAAGGCTCTGGCCTCATCGATAGATTCGTGTATCCTGAGCGAGGACGAGATTGCCGACGGAGCCTCTCCAGCTCTGGCCTCAATCAGGAGAAAGATGAGAAGGCTCAATTCCGGAATAAGAGACAAGCTCTCCTCCTATACGAAAGGCGACAGCTCGAAATACCTGCAGGAACAGCTGGTCACGATGAGGAGCGGAAGATATGTCATCCCCGTAAAAAGCGAATTCAGGGGCACCGTAGACGGTATCATCCACGACACTTCCGCCAGCGGGCTCACATTATTCGTAGAGCCACAGAGCATCGTCAATATGAACAATGAGCTCAGAGCACTTGAAGCCGATGAGGCCAGGGAGATCGACGAGATACTCTCTGACTTCTCACGCCAGGTCGAAGGAAAGGCACTGGAACTCCTCGCAAACGAAAAAGCAGTGATCCTTTTGGACGAGGTATTCGCAAAAGCCTCCTATGCCTATGACAATGGGTATACCAGACCAGCGATAACGGAAGAGAGGTACGTCAGCCTACTTAAGGCACGCCATCCCCTGATAGACAGAAAGAAGGCGGTGGCCAGCGACATAGTGATAGGAAGAGATTACACACAGATAGTCATCACAGGTCCGAATACCGGCGGAAAGACGGTCGCTCTCAAAACCCTCGGCCTGTCTCTGCTCATGGCTCAGAGCGGGCTGTTCGTGCCCGCAGGTGAAGGCAGCTCAGTCTGTCTTTTCGGAGAGGTGTTCGCCGATATCGGTGACGAACAGAGCATAGAACAGAGCCTGAGCACTTTTTCTTCTCATATGACGAACATTGCGGCTATCCTGAAGGATCTTGACGAAGATTCCATGGTCCTACTAGACGAGCTAGGTGCTGGCACAGATCCTTCAGAAGGAGCGGCGCTGGCGAAATCCATACTGAAATATATCCGCGCCTCAGGAGCGATGTGCGTAGCTACGACCCATTACAGTGAGATCAAACAGTATGCCCTGACCGAACCGGGGATAGTCAATGCCAATGTAGAGTTCGATGCCGTCAATCTCAAGCCCACCTTCAGGCTCACAATAGGTCTGCCAGGCAAATCGAATGCCTTTGAGATATCCTCCCGTCTGGGCATCCAGGAGGAAATCATCGAGAATGCAAAGAAGGAAATGACGGTCTCGGATTCCCGATTCGAGGAACTCATATCATCCCTGACACGGAAGAACAGAGATGCAGAGGATTTCCTGATGAAGGCGAAGACCGCATGGAACGAGGCAGAGAAGGCAGAGGCAGAGAAACAGGGCGAACTGGAAAGACTTAAGGAAACGAAAAACAGGCTTTACACCGAAGCCGTGGTCGAATCCAAGCAGATCATCAACAATGCAAAGAAGACCGCCAGGGAGATGATATCCTCGGCAGACAGATATTCCAAAGGAAACGGAGCCATGCGGGAGGAATCTTCCAAGATGGCAAAGGAAGCGCTGGACGCGCTGAATGCGCTGCTCCCCAAAAGCTCGCTGTTCTCTTCTCTATCGGAAGAGGGTGAAGGCGAGCATGAATTCTCCAAAGGGGACAGCGTATCGATCCCCGAACTGAAGGCTGAAGGAAGCATCGTGGAGATACGGGGTGAGAGCGCCCTGGTGCAGATCGGTTCGATAAAAACTACGATAGCTCTGTCGAAGCTGAAGCCCGCTGCAGCGAAAAAAGAGAAGAATTTCGCATATACGGGAATGAAGGCGGCCAGTTTCTCCCCCACCCTTGACATACGCGGGATAACCGGGGAAGAAGCCAAGATAGAAGTTGACAAATTTATCGATGATGCCATTCTGGCAGGTTACAAGACACTCACTATCATACATGGCAAAGGTGAAGGAGTGCTGCGCAGGAAAGTCACCGAAGTGCTAAAATCCAGCGATGTCGTGGAAAGCTTTCGTCTTGGAGGACTTTCGGAAGGAGCTGGCGGGGCAACGATTGTCTACTTAAAATAGTTGAATACTATTATTCAATAATATATAATAACGTTTATCCGGCTGAAAAATGAGCAACAAAACCTACAAAGGCATCGTTCTAAGAAGTGTAAAATACGGAGAGCACGACAGGATACTGACCCTGTTCACCTTGGAGAGGGGCAAGCTGAGTGCGGTCGCCAAGGGGGCGCAGAGCCCGAAATGCAAATATATAGCTTCATGCCAGAGCTATTGTCTGAGCGAATTCGTTCTATCGGAAAACCTGAAGATGCCCTATGTTGTGTCAGCCGACGTGGTGCGAGGCTTTTACGGTCTGATAAACGACCCTGCATCGCTTATCGCCGCAGGCTATGCCTCAGAGCTTACAGAGACATGCTTTGAGGAAGACAGTCCAGAAGAGGCAGCATTTATGCTGCTGTACCACACATTGAGGATCCTAGAAGAGAATCCGGGTGCCTCTGCGATCACAGCCGCTACTGCATTCGCACTGAAGCTCATGGGGATAAACGGCACATACCCGGTACTTGACCAATGTGCCAGCTGCGGAAGGAAGAAAGAGAAATACTATTTTTCCCCACAGTCGGGAGGGACCGTCTGCGACGACTGTTCTTCTCCGGAGGAGACAGAGAGGCTCACATCTTCCGAAGCGATGTATTTATACGACCTGCTCTACAAAAACATAAATGACATTGCAGGCATGGACGCCTTCGACGGGATGACAAGGAAATATCTGTTCAGGACAGTAAACGAATACTGCGTCTATATATTGGGAAAAAACATAAAAAGCAGCGAATTAATGTACTCATTTTAGGGAGGAAAAATGGAAAGACAGCTTACACTTGACGAGATCATCAGCATAACGAAAATGAGGGGCATCATCTTCCCCGGCAGCGAGATATACGGAGGACTCGCTAATGCCTGGGATTACGGACCGGTAGGAGTCAAGCTGCTCAATAATATCAAGTCCGCATGGACGAAGAAATTCCTGACGGAGAATCCGATGAACGTACAGATCGATTCCGGTATTCTGATGAACAGCCGTACGTGGGAAGCAAGCGGGCATCTGGCAAACTTCAACGATCCGCTCATCGACTGCAAGCAGTGCAAGAGCCGCTACCGCGCCGACAAGTTGATCGAAGCCGATTTCGCAAAAAAAGGCATCAATGAGGTCTGCGACGGCTGGAGCAATGAACAGCTGGAATCCTACATCGCAGACAATGGCATCGTCTGCCCTAAGTGCGGTTCGAAGGAATTCACCTCCATCAGGCAGTTCAACCTGATGTTCAAGACCTTCCAGGGAGTGACGGAAGATTCCGTGAATACCGTTTATCTCCGCCCGGAGACCTGCCAGGGTATTTTCGTCAATTTCAAAAACGTGCTTCGCACTACACGTAAGAGACTGCCTTTCGGCATCGGACAGATTGGCAAGAGCTTCCGCAACGAGATCACTCCTGGAAACTTCATTTTCCGCACCAGAGAATTCGAGCAGATGGAGCTGGAGTTCTTCTGCCTGCCCGAAGAAGAGTTCAAATGGTTCGAATACTGGAAGAATTTCGCGATGGATTTCATGCTCTCGCTGGACATAAACGGAGAGAACCTTCACTTCAGAGACCATAAAAAGGAGCAGCTCTCACACTATTCCAACGCCACGACGGATATAGAGTACGATTTCCCGTTCGGCAGGAGCGAGCTGTGCGGGATCGCGGACAGGACGGACTATGACCTGAAGCAGCACGAGAAATTCTCAGGCAAGGATATGAAATACCAGGATCCGATCACCAACGAGAAGTTCTACCCGTACTGCATCGAACCGTCCATGGGTGTCGGCCGTTTGATGCTTGCCATCCTTTGCGACAGATACGTATGCGAGACGCTGGATGACGGCAGCGAAAGGAACGTATTCAAAGTCCATCCGTATCTTGCCCCATTCAAAGCAGCGGTGCTCCCGCTGACAAAGAAGCAGAACGAGGAGGCTAACGAGCTGCACAGCAGGCTCATCAGCGAATTAGACTGCGACTACGACGAGACCGGCAACATAGGAAAACGTTACCGCAGGCAGGACGAGATCGGCACACCATACTGCGTGACCGTGGACTTCGATACAGCCGAGGATGGTTGCGTGACTGTACGCGACAGAGACACTATGGAGCAGAGCAGGGTTAGGATCGAAGAGGTCGGTGCTTTCATTCGTGAGCATACAAAATTTTGAATAGGCATATTGTATTTCCATAAATAGTTATGGTAGAATAGCTGAAAATAATTAAAAGGGAGTAATCATGGCAACATACAAGAAAGGCATACAGACAAAAGAACGCATCTTCCAGTCAGCAAAGAAGATGTTTTACGAATACGGATATAAAAATGCGACGATAGCGAAGATAGCAGCTGACGCCAAGGTACCGATCGGGCTGGTGAATTATTATTTCAAGAAGAACGAGATACTTTCCATCGTCTACACACAGTTTCTGCAGAACATCAAGAAGGCCATAGACGAGCAGATCGGTAGTGAATTGGAGAACCCTCTCCAGAGACACATAGTGTTCACCAGAATATTCTATTCAATCATGCTGTCCAATGACAAGAATAGAGAACTTTACAAAGAGATATTCATCAACGAACTGGTCGAAGCCGACGCCAGCGACCTCGTGGGGCTTGATTTCATGGAGATCGTGCGCACTTTCGACATCGACATAACCGAGAGCATCTTCCACAGACTCACAATTGCCGAATACGGTGCGAGAAGGGAACTTCTGCTAGACCGCTACGACAGGCTTGATCCGGAAAAGAGCAAGGACTTCATCGATTTTCTGGCTACGATATCTGTGCGCCTTGCCGGAGTGGAGATAAAGGAAGTCATGCGCAACTGCAAGAAAGCGGATGAGCTATACAAGAAGGTCGATACCTCTGTCATCAAATTCCTCATATGACGATACAGACTGACAGGCTTGTTCTCCCGCCCTGCTGGGCGGGATTTTTACATCCGTACGCCATGAAATGCATGGATGAGACAAAAAACAGAACAAACCGCGTAATAATCAAATATTGACACCGCTCTGCGTTTATTTGTACCATATATGCTATAATAAAACATAAACATATGGAGGACGATATGGACTGCCAAAAAGAGATAGAAAACAGAATAGCATTTATCAGAGATATACTTGCCGACGCTAAAGCAGACGGCATCGTTTTAGGTCTTTCGGGGGGCAAGGACAGCTCTCTGGTCGCTATACTCTGCAAAAAGGCCTGTGAGAACACGATAGGGCTCATAATGCCCTGTGAATCCTCAGTCAATTACGGTCAGGACATGGAAGACGCACTGGCACTCGCCAAACAGTTTGACATCGAGACTCATACGATAGACCTGACCGCAGCCAAGAAAGCCCTTGTGACGGATATCGAGAAGGAATTCCCGCTGGAGATCGAAGCAAACTCCAATATTAACCCCAGGCTGCGCATGACGACGCTCTACGCGGTAGCCAGACAGAAGAATCTTATCGTTGCCGGCACAGGAAATGCCTGTGAGAGCTATGTCGGATACTTCACAAAATGGGGAGACGGGGCCCACGACTTCAACCCGATAGGGGATCTGTATGTCAGCGAAATCTACGAACTTCTTGCATACCTGGGCTGCCCGCAGTCCATCATCGACAAAGCTCCTTCGGCAGGACTTAAGGAAGGACAGACGGACGAAAAAGAACTGGGACTTACATACAAACAGATCGAATACTACCTAAAATACGGGCGCAGCGCATTGGATAAAGGCGCTACGAAGCTAGTGGATGCCAAACATCAAGCGGCGCTTCATAAACTCAACCCGATACCTGTTTATTCGAGGGAAAAATACGAGAAATGAGGGTCCGGTTATTACTTCTCGACACAGTACTCTGCTACCTGATAGGAAGCATCAACGGCGCATACACGCTGGTAAAACTGCTGTTTAATAAAGACATCCGCGATTACGGAAGCGGAAATCCCGGAAGCACCAATGTCTACCGCGTCTTCGGATTGAAGAAAGCTCTTATTTCATTTGCCTTTGACACCCTGAAAGGCTTCCTGGCAATAAAACTGAGCGACCTTATCCTGCCCGGTGATCCGCTGGCGAGGGCACTTGCCGCATTGGCGGTTGTGGCAGGACATGATTTTTCATTTATACTGAAACACAATGGAGGAAAAGGGGTCGCCACCAGCTTCGGGATAGGACTTGCGCTCACCCCCGGTCTGACATGCTGCGGTGCCGCATTGTCTGCCGTGATTCTCATCATAACCAGACTGATGTCGCTGTCCAATATGATAAGCATGGGAGTGACAGCAGCCGCTACTTTTATTCTCCGATACCCGACATATATCTCGGTACTTTACACGATCCTCTTTATTGCCAGCTGCATAAGACACAAGAGCAATATACAAAGGCTGCTCAACGGTACTGAGAACAAGATCGAATTCCCGCATAAGGACAAATAGATGACAGATATGTTTCAGCTCTCGGCGAAAAAGCAATTGGAGAATTCCTCACCTCTCGCCGAACGCATGCGTCCCAGGACGCTGGACGAATTTGTCGGTCAGAAAGAGATATTGGGCGAAGGCAGACTGCTCAGGAGAATGATAACCGCCGATAAGATCAGCTCTGTCATTTTTTTCGGGCCTCCGGGAAGCGGTAAGACGACGCTGGCCATGATAATCGCCCGCTCGACCAAGAGTGAATTCATCCGTCTCAACGCGGTATCCAGCGGGGTAGCTGAAATAAAGGAGATCATCAGAAAAGCAGAAAACAATCTGGGCATGTATGGACGCAGGACGATCGTCTTTATAGACGAGATCCACCGTTTCAACAAATCCCAGCAGGATGCTCTTCTTCCCAGTGTTGAAAGCGGCATGATAATCCTCATCGGCGCAACGACGGAAAATCCCTATTTTGAGATCAATCCGGCTCTGATATCCCGATCCACTGTCTTCGAACTAAAAAAGCTTACTGAAGATGATATCAAAGAGGTGATTAAACACGCCATAAAGGATAAGGAACGCGGGCTAGGAAATTACCCGATAAAGATTACCAAGGATGCTATTAATCATTGGGCGAACGTTGCTAACGGGGACAGCCGCACAGCACTCAACGCGTTGGAACTCGCATATCTGACAGCTAAAAGGGATGAAGAGGGCAATATAATCATAGACCTCAAGACCGCTGAAGAATGCATACAGAAGCGCGCCGTTAACTATGACAAAAAAGGTGACTCGCACTACGACACGATCAGCGCGTTTATAAAAAGCATGCGCGGTTCCTCCCCTGACGCGGCGCTCTATTATCTCGCCAAAATGCTCTACGGAGGAGAAGACCCGAAATTCATAGCCAGACGAATGGTGATCTTCGCTTCCGAGGATATTTCCAACGCTGATCCCAATGCTCTTGACGTAGCGGTAAACGTGTTCAGAGCCGTTGAGATCATCGGGATGCCGGAATGTGCAATAAACCTTGCCCAAGGGGTCACGTATCTGGCTTGCGCAAGGAAGAGCAACGCTTCCTACATGGCTCTCACTGCCGCCCAAAGCGATATCGAGAACAAGCCAACAGCGGAAATACCCATGCATCTGAGAAACGCAGTTTATAAAGCGCAGAAAGAAGCGGGAGTCGGCAAGGGATATCTTTATCCGCACGACTTCGAGGGACATTGGGTAAAACAGGAATACATGCCGATAGGTATGGAGGGGACGCAGTACTATCACCCCGGAGACTTCGGCGCAGAAAAGAGTTTTAAAGAATATTTGGAAGAGATCCAAAAGATGTATAATGATTAAATATACGGAAAGAGTCATTTAATCGGTGACAGGCTCTAACGGAGGTAAACAATGTCAGGACATTCGAAATGGGCAAACATAAAGAATAAAAAAGGCAAGGCTGATGAAGCTAAGGGCGCCATATACACCAAGCTGGCCAAGTTCATCATGGTAGCTGCCAGGGAAGGCGGAGGTGACCCTGATTACAACTCCAAGCTCAGAGAAGCCATAGCCAAAGCCAAAGCCGCAAACATGACGAACGACGGTATCGAAAGAGCGATCAAGAAAGGTACTGGCGAAGGCAGTACGGCACAGTGGGAAACAGTCACCTACGAAGGATATTCCAACGGAGGGGCCGCAGTGATCGTCGAGGCGCTGACAGACAACAAGAACCGCACAGCCGGGGATATCCGCCACATATTCGATAAATTCGGCGGCAACCTCGGGACGAACGGCTGCGTTGCTTTCATGTTTGACAAGAAGGGTCTCATCGTCATCGACAAGGAAAGCACCGATAAGACAGAGGATGACCTGATGGAGCTGGCGCTGGATGCCGGTGCGGAGGATTTCGTGAATAATGAAGACGAAGGAGTCTATGAGATTACGACTTCGCCTGAGGATTTCATTGCGGTCTCCGACGCGGTGACACAGGCAGGCATAGAGACAATTAATTCTTCGATCACCATGATCCCGCAGAATACCGTCGAGCTTAAAGACAATGATCAGGTCACAAAATTCCAGAAGATGCTCGACATGTTCGAGCAGAACGACGACGTACAGGATGTATGGCACAACGCCGAGCTTCCTGATGAAGAATAACTCATATATATAAGCCCGTCCTGATAAAGATCTGGACGGGCTTTTTTCAGTTCATGGTAATACTGCTGAAGTACTTTTTCGATTCTTCTCTGATCCGGTCAAATAATGCGGCCGATCTCTCATCATCCGACTCTGACAAGCGGTCAAGAGCTTCCCTGGAAGCCATAAACAGATCCGGGTACTGAACAGCGTATTCGCTTATATCGCCGCTCTTACCGCTCTGACGGTATCCGAAAATATCTCCGGAACCGCGCAGGGCCATATCCCGCCTTGCGATTTCAAAGCCGTCGGTCGTATTCTTCAGCACTGACAGTCTGGTCAGTGCTTCGCTTTTCCCGGAGTCTGTCTGCAGGAAACAGTAGCCCTGGTCATCGCCCCTGCCTACCCGGCCCCTGAGCTGATGAAGCTGGGAAAGTCCGAAACGTTCAGCGCCTTTGACCCACATGATGACCGCCTTAGGGACGTCAATGCCTACCTCTATGATCGTGGTGGAGACCAGCACAGCTGTATCTCCCTCTGCAAAAGAAGACATGACTTCCTTTTTTTTCTCTTCGTTCATTTCCCCGGTCATAAAGTCCGTTTTATACGGTGCAAGAGCTTTAACGGCCCTATCATATACTTCATTCACATTCTCCATGTCCTCGGAATCTATCGCGGGACAGACGATAAAGGACTTGAGCCCTTTTGCTGCCGCCTGCCTGACATAGGAATAGGCTTTTGCATCCTGAGTGGAATTGAACAGGAAAGTAATGACAGGTTTGCGTCCTTTCGGCATCTCGTCTATGATGCTTATGTCAAGATCTCTATAGATGCTCAGGGCAAGGGTACGGGGAATCGGAGTCGCGCTCATGACGAGCATATGCGGGGATATCCCCTTGTTTTCCAGCAAGGCTCTCTGGGCAACGCCGTACCGATGCTGCTCATCTATGGAAATGAAGCCCAGGTCCTTATACTCCACACCGGACGAGAACAGTACGTGGGTGCCGAAAATGATATCCGCTTCACCTGAAGAGATCAGCTTTAGCGCAGCATCCTTTTCCTTTTTCTTCATTGTTCCGTACACGACGGTGCATCTCATCCCGAAATGCTCGAAGTATCTTGAATACTTCTCGAAATGCTGGCGCGCCAGTATCTCGGTCGGCGCGCAGATCACAGCCTGGACATTGTTTCTCGCTGCCACGTAAGCAGCTGCAACGGCCACAAAGGTCTTTCCACTCCCAACGTCGCCCTGAACCAACCTGTTCATGCGTCTTCCCGAGGACATGTCGGACAGTATCTCCGAAAGCGCCCGTTGCTGGGCCCCTGTCAGTTCAAAAGGAAGGGAAGCCGTAAACTCTGCGGAATAAGATGGATCCATTTTGCGGCCTTTTTCCTCACGGTCAGACTTGGATATATTGATCCCGTAATGAAAAGCCATGAACTTTTTCATCAGGAAATACCGCATGCCGTCTCTGGCCTGCTTGAGGCTTTCCGGTTCATGAACGGCTTTATATGAATCAGCCGCGCTCATGAGTGCATAATCAAGGCTTATCTTAAGCGGGATATCCTCTGTGATGGCAGTTTCCTTAAGAGCCTGCGATATCCATGAAGAGAATTCCTTTTGTTTGATGCCGTTTTTGACTGGGAGAGCGTAAACCGGATAGACCCCGCTTTTAAGGTACTGCGCCTTGTCTTCCCGTTCAATAACGGGGGCGATAAGTACCTTCGAGCCCTTTTTTAACCCGGGATAAATCCTGCCATAAAGCCGGTACTCGCTGTTTTCTTTCAGGGATGTCTTGATATACGGCTGATTGTAAAAGACGACAGGAAAAGCTGTCTCGCCATCGAAAAAATTCAGCGTCCATTTTCCCGCCCTACCGTAACCGCGTACCCCCTCACCGGTATATACAGCCTTTATCAGGGCATAGGCCCCTTCTACGGTTTCGGAGAACTTGACGAAATCCTCCCGTTCGCGGTAATCCACGGGCAGGAAGTCAAGCAGGTCGCCCAGAGTATTTATCCCCATATGCCGAAGGGCGTCTGCTTTTTTACTGCCGACGCCCCTCAAGACAGAAATATCATCGTTTGCGAAATAAGTCATCTCACTCCGCGCTTATTATGTAATAGTACAGAGGCTGTCCACCGTCGATCGCTTCAAAATCCACTTCCGGGTATTTTGCCGCGATCCTCGCCTTAAGGGCCTCTGCCTCTTCCGGGGTCACGTTGTCTCCGTAATATAGGGAAACGAGACCAGCAGGCTCTTCAACGAGCTTGTCCACGATCTCGGAAGCCGCTACGTCCACATCCCTGCCTGCGGAGACTATCTCCCCGTCCATGATGCCGATCACATCATCCTTGTGTACGTCAACGCCTCCGACAGTGGTATCCCTGACAGCAAAGGTGACCTGGGCGGTCCTTACTAAGGAAAAAGCCTCGGCCATGTTTGCGATATTGACATCCGCAGCCTGAGATGGATCAAAGCTCATAAGGGCGGTGATTGCCTGCGGCATATTTTTGGTCTCCAGGACGTGTACGTTCTTTTGGCTGACATCTCTGGCCTGGTTGCATGCCATTATGATGTTTTTATTGTTGGGCAAAAGGATATAATCCTTCGCATTGGTCTTTTCAATGATATCAATGAACTGCTGGGTAGACGGGTTCATGGTCTGTCCGCCGCTGATAATATAGTTCACGCCCAGATCGCGCAATATCTCATCAAAGCCCTTGCCAGGAGATACCGCGATGATGACGTAATCTGTCGGTGCCTTGTCTGGAGTGACTGACCCTGTGGCGGCCTCATCTTCATTCATCTCGCCGAAGATCTCATTATGCTGTTCCTTCATATTCTCAATCTTAATGCGTATGAATTCACCGGCTGCACTGGCTGTCTTCATGACGTTCCAGGGCTCGTTGGAATGGACATGGATCTTTATAATTCCGCTGTCTTCGATGACAAGAAGGGAATCACCTATCTTCATCAGCTTATCGATGAGCTGCTTGCGGTACTGTTTCTTGCCGTCCGTACGTATAAGCAGTTCTGTACAGTAGGCAAATTTGATATCGCTGTTGACATTGCTGTCAAACTGAGCGGTGACTCCTGATCCTTCAGCGTTCTTCAATCTCACGGGATTGCCCTCCAGAGCTGCCAACGCACCTTTCATGATGCACATGAGCCCTGCTCCACCCGCATCCACCACACCTGCTTCCTTCAGGACCGGAAGCATCTCGGGTGTTTCCGCCAGCGCTTCTTCACCAGCTTTGACCAGCTCTTTCATAAACTCTGCGGGATCAGAGTATTTGTCGACGTTATCTTCAGCGAATTCGCTCATCACGCGGGCAACGGTGAGTATTGTCCCTTCGGTAGGCTTCATCACAGCATTATAGGCTGCCTCCTTTGCCGTACCGAGAGCCCTGACGAGGACGCTTGGATTCATATTGGCACTTCCCATGCAGCCTTTCGCAAAACCTCTGAGGAGTTGCGACAATATGACACCCGAATTACCTCTGGCTCCCATGAGAGCCCCAGAGGAGACCGAAAGAGCAACCTCTCCTACTCCTCCTGCCGCGTTTTCAGCTTCCCTGACCGCGCTCAGCATTGTGAGAGCCATATTTGTACCGGTATCTCCGTCAGGAACGGGGAAAACGTTCAGGTCGTTGACGGACTGTTTGTTGTTTTCCAGATTGGCGTATCCGCTTTCCAGCAATTCTTTGAATTTTTTTGAATCTACTGCCATTTTTCCGCCTCTATATCCTTACGCTCGGTACGTGCACCGTCACCTTGCGAACCTTGTATCCTGTAACAGTTTCCACGTTATATTTCACAGCTTCGGCCAGGTTTTCCGAAACGGTCTCCATGTTGACCCCGAACTCCATGATAACGTACATATCCACGAGCACCTCTCCCGCCTCATTTACAGCAATCTTGACGCCCTTGGTCATATCGTTGCTGCCGAGAAGATAAACGATTCCGTCGGCACCGGGGATATTCGCCATGCCGACGACACCAAAACAGGTGTAAGCCGCTTCTCCTGCGACCCTCTTTATCTCTGCGGCAGTTTTTCTGTTCTCTCTATTTCTATCGAGATCCATATGCTTACCTCCGCATAAAAAACGAACCGGAGGTTTCCCTCCGGTTGCATTATACCATATTATCGCGCGATATGAGTATATTTGCGTTTTTTATGAGCGTTCAGGACTTGACGGCCTTGGCGATTCGGTCGAAAGCGGTCTTGACGACAGACAGCGGGCATGCCATGTTGACCCTGATGTAGCTGTCGCAGTTGTCGACGAAGCTCCTTCCGGACTCGATGACGACTCCGCCCTGTCCGATCTTCTTCTCAAGTTCATCATTGGAGTATCCGTAAGCTCCCAGTCCGATCCATGCCAGATAGGTGCCTTCGGGGATAGTGAAGACTGCATCGGGCAGTTCCTTGGCCAGGAATTCCTTTACATAAGCGAAGTTGCCGTCCAGATACTCTCTGAGCTCATCCAGCCAGTAAGCGCCTTGGGCGTACGCGGCTTTTGTCGCGGCGACGGACAGCGGGTTCGATGATCCTCTGCCTCCGTTTGCCTGATAAGCCTTGCGTATCTCTTCATCGCGGATGAAGATGTTCGAATGTCCGTTGCCGGCCAGGTTGAAGGTCTTGCTGGGGGCCGTGCAGGTGACAATATTCTTGTCATCGGGGAAGAGTGAGGCGATGGGGGTGACCTTCTTGTCGCTTCTTGTGAGGTCAGCATGGATCTCGTCAGATACGATAAAGACTCCGTTAGCCTGACAGATTTCATGGATCTTCGTCAGCTCTTCCACTGTCCAGATACGGCCTGTCGGGTTGTGCGGGTTGCACAGGATGAACATCGTGGTCTTGGGATCCTTGCACTTTTCTTCAAAATCCTCAAAGTCCATGGTGTAATAGCCGTTGGTGTTGATGAGCCTGTTGTAAAGGGCGTTTCTGCCTTCCGCCTGCTGAATGGCACCGAAGAAAGGTCCGTAGGAAGGAGTGGTGATGATGATATTGTCGCCTTCTTTGGTCAGAGCTCTTACGAGCACGTTGACGGCGGGAACGACACCGTTGGAGATGACGATCTCTTCTTTTTTGACTTCCAGACCGAAGCGCGTCTTGTACCAGTTGATGATATTGTCATAATAACTGTCATCAAAAATACCGGTATAGCCTAGAATCTTTTTTTCGAGTCTTTCGTGCATTGCCTCGAGGATCTCGGGGGCTACCGCGAAGTCCATATCTGCGATGAACATCGGAATGGCATCGTCGGAAGCGTCGGGATAGAATCTCTTCATTCCGTCAAACTTTACGGAATCAGTTCCTTCCCTTGGAATGATCTGGTCAAAATTATACATTTTTCTCTCCTTTTCAAACGCCCAATGTAAAGCGCTACTATTCTAATGATACTTTTTTACAGCCATTCATGCAATAGAAGCTTTAAAAAATAAAGCAGTTCATCTAAATTAAATTCAAAAAAAGAATGCCTGCGCTTCGGATAACCCATCCTTGGCACGGGCATTGATCAGAACGGCAAAAACGGACCGAAATGAGGCGGCTTGTCTGTATTATATGAAGTCTTATCAGTCAGTTATCTCTCCGGGCTCATATACAAATGTCTGCAGAAACTGTTTTGCGCGTTCTGTAGACGGCTGTGCGAAAAACTCTTCCGGTTCATAGCTCTCCTCGACGATAAGCCCGTTTTCCATGAATACTACACGGTCCGCGATCGCTTTGGCAAAAGACATTTCATGGGTGACAATAAGCATCGTGCTTCCGGAACGCGCCAAAGACAGCACCACATCGAGGACTTCCCTCACCATCTCGGGATCAAGCGCAGCGGTTATCTCGTCGAGCAGCATGATCTCGGGATGCATGCATAGGGCTCTTACTATGGCTACGCGCTGCTTCTGTCCTCCGGAAAGCTGCCTCGGATAATCATTTCTGCGATCCAAAAGGCCTATTTTCTCAAGAAGAGCTGCCGCTTCCTCCTGAACTTCGGTCTTGGAACGCTTCTGGACTTTTACCGGGGCGAGTGTTATGTTCTCCATCACTGTCTTATGAGGAAAAAGATCATAGCTCTGGAAGACCATTCCTATCTTCTGCCGCACGAGCGAGATATCCTTCGTGTTTTTCAATACCGGTTCCCCGTCAAGAAGGATCTGTCCACCCTGGATACTCTCAAGGGCATTGACACAGCGCAGCAGGGTGCTTTTCCCGCAGCCTGAAGGACCGATGATGACGATCACTTCGCCTTTCCGCACGGAGAGGCTGAGATCCCGGATCACCGTATGTTCGCCGTAAGCTTTCCTCAAATGTTCGATCTTCAGTAAAGCATCATCCATTACTCAGCCCACCTTTTCTCCAGATACGCAGCCGCTCTTCCGATCGGCCAGCAGACAATAAAGTACATCAGGAACACCACGGCGAATACGCCGAAAGCCGCATTCGGCGAAGTCCGCCTGTTGGCTTCGATGATCTGCTGGGCGACTTTCAGTACTTCAACCATCCCTATCATCATTATCAGGCTGGTCGTTTTGATAATTCTGGTGATCAGATTAATGGAAAGAGGGATCAACCTCCTCACTGTCTGTGGCAGGATCACATATTGGAACACGCTCTTTTCATCCATTCCCAGCGCACGCGCGCTGTCGTACTGGATCTTTGGAATGCTGATAAGCGCG
Source organism: Eubacteriales bacterium (assembly GCA_024685545.1). Classification (GTDB taxonomy): domain Bacteria; phylum Bacillota; class Clostridia; order Eubacteriales; family Anaerofustaceae; genus JAAYHF01. The sequence goes on from JAIKVR010000009.1 coordinate 76,674, forward strand.
CCACGGACCAGATCTCCCATTTCAGCGGTGCCCCAGAAACTGAAGACGATGACAGCGGCATATTCTGCGGACAGATTCCAGCCGAAGACCCTGGTGGTCCCGAAATAGACGATGAAAAGCAGCACCATCTGCGGCATGATGCGGACGGTCTCAAGATATACACGGAATATCCCCTGTATTATCCTGTTCTTCCCCGCCATGAGGATCCCCATAAAGATGCCGAGGAGGATGCTTACCGCAGATGAGATTAGGCTGACACGGGCGGCTACCCATAATCCTTCCAGAAGGCGCGCGAAATTCTTCCCTTTGAACAGAACGTCAATCCCCAAACTCTGCATGCCGGAGCCTCCTTTCCAAAACATAGCCCAGAAGCGATACGGGCAGCAGCATTATCAGGTAGAAAATGACCAGCAGAGTCAGGCACTCCAGCGTCTTCGCGTACATGCCGATAAGATCCTTTGCGGTAAACATGAGATCCATAAGGCTGATCGTTGAAAACACACTGGTCTCCTTCAACAGGAAGATCACATTCGCAAGGATGCCGGGCACGCTGTATGTGACTGCCTGCGGGAAAATCACAAATCGGAAAGCCTGATAGCGGTTCATGCCTAGGCTCTCGGCACTCTCTTCCTGTATTTTGGCGACGCTCTCCAGACCGCTGCGCAGTGTCTCCGACATATAAGCCCCGCCTAGCAGTCCAAGACCGAGGCTTCCGCAGAATTCAGCGGAGAGTCTGATGCCGATCTTGGGCAGTGCAAAGTAAATGAAGAAAAGCTGTACGAGAAGAGGCGTATTGCGGAACAGTCCGACATATGCCTTCACTATCGTCCGCAGAACCGGTATTCGGAAACGGATGATCATCGCGCAGACCAGCCCTATCGCCAAAGCCAGGAAAACGCCATACCAGCCGATCCGTAACGTAAGAAACAGCGCGTCCCTGTACAGCGGCAGGTACTGTCTTATTATTTCCATATCCATTGCCGATCATCTCCAATCTTTCATGACAAGCAGCAGTCATGCCTGCTTTGCCTATCACTGCTGCCTATAAACGGACAGCAGTGACAGGCAAAACTAATTTGATTTCAGTATATTCCCTGATCCGGATCACTTGACAACGCCGCCTTCAACAACGAGCGTATCCTCATAGTCTTTACCGTAGGTATCCAGCAGGGTCTCTTCGTAATCCTTATGGAAGAAATTCTCTTCGCCCAGAGCTTTTATCTCATCATTCAGCCAGTATAAAAGGCTCTCATTCCCTTTGGTCACTGCCGGAGCGATAGTATCCTGGCTTCCGAGGGACGGTATCCCCACAACATACCCTTCATTCTCAATGGCGAATGCGATCACTTCCGTATTGTCGTTTGCCCAGGCGACACCGTTGCGGTTCTCAAACGCGGTTTTCGCAGCCGCATAGGTATCATATTTCTGAAGCTTAATCTCCGGATAGTTCTTTTCCAGATATGTTTCTGCCGTTGTCCCGGAGATTACGATCACTTCATCGTCCGGCCCGATCTGATCCAGGCTTTCGATTACCGCGTCCGAGGGAGAGACGATGCCAAGCGCCACGTTCATATACGGGAGTGCAAAATCCACTTCTTCTGCCCTTTCCGGTGTAACTGTGAAATTGGCGAGGATTATATCGACTTTCCCTGTCTGAAGATATTCTATCCGGTTTGCAGCTTCTGTCGAGACAAAATTAATGTCCACTCCGAGATCTTTACCGATCCTATAAGCAAAGTATACATCATAGCCCTGATAATCCCCATATTCATCTACATATCCAAACGGGCTTTTATCCGAGAAGACACCGATATTGATGACTCCGCTCTTTTTTATCTCATCCACTGTTCTGTATGCCGGTGCTGACGGATCGCCGCTTCCGCTGCCGCATCCGGCCAGAAGAACAATGATCAATCCAAAACTCAGTATTGCCGCGCTTACGCGCTTAATTGTAATTCTTTTCATAATTTTCCTCCATGATATGATTGCTCAGTGTTTTTCACTGACTGGCCCGACAAGAGCCTGCTGAAAATGATTCCTTGTGACTTATCTTCCGTATAAACGCTGATTTTCGCATCTGCATCTGAAGACGGGAAATGGCGTTTCCCGATCAGAAAAGTCATCCATACAATACGTTTTCCTGCATAGAACTTAAGGCAAGGACTATCCATTCACGCGATAAACTGCAATTCCTATGTTTTAGTTTCCGACATATCGCCACCTCAGCTCTAATAATACAAAACTCCCGCCTGTTAGGATACTGATCAGTCAGTTTCAAAACAGGCGGGAGTTATCAAAATGATATTGTTTGCTCAGAATCTAGCCGCAAAATCATCCGCCTGTGTCCCCGGGACACAGACAGCACATGTTATGATTATGAACGGAAGACCGGAGACTTACAGAGTTCACAGCGTTATTAAGTCCTTTCAATGGCATATGCGTTTCGATGAATATTCCATTTGCCCCAGCTGAAGAAACACACAATTCCTATCAGCTCGGTATGAATATACCAATTCCAAGCTGTATTTGTCAATAGCAGAGCGCACAATAATTAATTATCCGGTTCTGACATATAATGGACCCTGTGGCTTTACAACCATTCTCAGCCATTTCTGTAGGATATCATGGATCACTGAGGCCCTTTATATGACAGGACCTTTTCAGATATCCCTTTTCTGATGACTGTTAAGGATTATTTCCTGAATGCGTAGCTTTTCAGTATGGTTATTATCTCCCGCATGGATTTCCTGTCGTTTTCATCCATTTTCTTGCTGTCGGAAATACTGTATGACTCTTTCCCGGCACCGGAAAAGTATATCGAGAGTTTATTCCTAGGCGCATCGAGAACGATTTCATCTGTATAGCCGAGATTGTTCCACTCTCTGTAATTCGATCCGTCAAGCGCTTTCAGCAGTTCTTCCCTTACGTGCTTTCTCCTGGACAGTCTAGCCCTTTTCCTTCTGATCCTTGAGCCCCAGTAAGCCTGTTTTTCAGCTTTGATTATGCAGGAACCGTTCTCCCTGATTTCAAGGATGATCTCCTCATGTCCGCCGTCCATCCCGCCGACTTTATTGAACTCCGCCCGCGTCAAAGTCATATCTGCCATCTTCTCCTCCATGATTTATCAATAACACATGTATGCTCGTAACTACAGTTATGATTCATTAACATCACTATATTATGATTATATCAAGCAGCCCGATAATCCAGATCATGAAATGAACTCGGTCAAGGGTGCTTACTGTTTACTTAATGAGAGATTGAACGAACCGAACCCAACATATGATGATGGAGAAAAGCTGATAATAAACTCTGGTCGGTGTCATAGGAGTACCGATCAGAGTCACCTTCGATTTCATCTGCATCAACGTTCAAAGGACCGTTCCCGTTTTCTCAAAAGCTGCAACGACTTGTCCAAGATCTTTTTCTTTCGTTCCTTCAACATTGTCAGATAGAATGTCTTTTGCAGTTCACTTATATATGGCGTCATATTCACCAAATCTGTGATCCTCTTCATATCGATCCGAGGGACAATTCGCTTCAATGCATCGTTGCACCCCTTATCCTTCAATGATGAAATAAAGTCAAAATAGCGAATTTTTTGATTATTGAGGCGGATGGCGGAAAAAGGAATCTGGAAAATGCGCAAGTCACGCTCCGCCGGATCATCCAAGGTGACCTGCATAATCGAGTCGTCCGCCTGTGGGTAGAGACAGCTACCGCAGCCAAATACCGGTGCGATAGAGATTTCATCCATTCTGCTGTTGTACAGAAAGCCCCAGTTACCGTTGTGTCTGTCCCAGTTTCCAATCAGCGCATCGACAATAAACATATCCCAAAAAAATCGTTTCAACACGTCTGGGTCAATCGAGGATTGTTCGTTTATCGCTTCCAGTATCTCGGAAAGCTCCGTACCATATCCGCTGTGACCGGAATCAATCAGTGTGTTTTTTAATGACGTAAAATCCTGTATGACTGTTTCATGGTTTGTAAAGTCCTTACACGCTACCACTACCTTCGTTTTTCCTTTTGCCGTGTAGGTTCCAAGCAGGGTCTCCTGTACTGGAATCCCAACTATCTCAAAAATATGGGAGCCTAAGTATTCAGAGATACAAATGTTTGAATAGCTCATTTCCTTGTTGTGCTTCGGATGAGGCGGGAATTTCAGCATATACTGCTCACCATCGTATATGACAGCAATCTTGCCTCCGTTTGCCCCGGCATATGCCTTTCTTGTCGTCGGCATATCGGTAAAATCGATCATTCGGATTCCTCCATACGCAGATAATTGCGGCGGAGATACTGCGCCTGCTCCTTGGATATGCTCTGGTCAACTTCCGCTGTATTGATGTCCGCATTCAGTTCACACCAATAGATGTCCCAGTGTATATCCCGCCCTCCGTTGTCTTCTATCTCCCAGGAGCGCTTCATCGCGGCAAGAGATTGTGCCAGATAGGTCGGGAGTCCTTTTTCCAGATAAGAATCGTTCTTGGGAAGTCCTGTCTCTTCACCATAATTGGACGTATCTATCATCATAATCTCCTCCATAGAACAATTTAATGCTTTTGCAAGCCGAAAAACAGTTCCCGCATTGCATCCCTCAATAGAACTTTTGCCAGAGCATATATCGATCACCGTTGTATTCGGCACACCGCTGATTTTCGACAGCTTATACATGGACATATTCCGTTCTATTAACAGTGTACGCAAATTCATATTTTGCCTTTCTTACCAGCCACATTATATCGGTTAACCGATATAATGTCAAGTTAGGCAAAACACAGGGTAGCTTCAGGGAATTTGCGGACTGTTCCTTAAAGCATCCTTCTACCTTCAGTTATAGTTTAGAATAATCTAATATAAAAGAGTGTTCAGTAAATACCCAGGATGGTTATTGTTCTTTCTTTATGACATCCTCTTTATAGATCGTTTTGAAATCATCCTTCATGGAGATCACTGTAAAACCTAAGCCGATCCATTTTTCCTTCAGGCCTGCCGCCTTCTGAGGGTCCCCGTAATCCCGTACGTCGTCATCAGCCACCAGCATAAAGGCCATGCTCGGATATGGATTTTCATCGATTACGTAAGTAGCCATGCTCTGGTCGCCGCTGCTGTTTCCGAAGGAAAGCACCGGCTGCTTTCCAATTTCCTGCGCAATAAGGAACACCTTATTCATCTTAAGGTTCTTAATCAACATCTCATCCCCTCTTACAAGCTCATCATCAAAGGTATAGGTATAGTCGAGTCCGTCGACATAACCCTGATTCTTTGCGTTAAGGACGACATCCATACCGATAACGTTGTTCGCTTGAATATCAAGATGGCCTTCGACTAAGGAGCGGCAGAGATATCTGTCGGATCCGCTTACTATATATACCGTAAAACCGTTCTTCTGAAGATAGCTTACGACTTCCTGCATCGGGAGATAGAAAGCATCTGCCCATGTCATATTTTTAAAACCGGCCACCTTGGTCTTTGCATAATCCTTGACATACTGGTCAAATTCCGACAGCGTCATTCCGGAATACGCCTGTGCAGCAGCCAAAGCATGATCCATCGGAAGATGGTCTGGAGCAGCCGCGGTACCGTTGATCACGTCGGCCAGTTCTTTGGCTACGATCTTCTGAGCTTCATTTGCTTTATAATTTTTTGTCTTCCGTAAGTCTGTGGTAAAGCAGCATATATTCGAAGTATGTAGGGCACAGTTCACCGAGGAGCGTACCGTCCATGTCAAATACAGCGATGCGATCCTCAACAGGAATGAAATCATCCGAATCTTCGCTGGTGACTTTCTGAACGAAGGAAGTCAAGGCATAAAGCGACTTCGCACCGTCATTCCAGTACTTGAATTCATATCCAAGATCCCCCTGGGGCGGAACTTGTGTATCGTCAGTGCCTGTCTGCTGCGGGGTATCCGGGGTTCCTGAGTTTCCCGAATCCACTGGGGCACACGCCGTAACGCCGAGTACCGCCATCAGCAAAACGATAATAAGGATACAACGACTAATTTTCATTCTATACATCATTTTATGACCTCCATTCCGGTTATTTACCCAAAATACTGTCATCCGCTTTTATCGGATCAATGTCTGTCTGAAAACTGCAACTGATAATCGTATAATACTTGTCGATTTTTGTCAGTACACTGCTTTATCAAGATTCAGCGAGAATACTCCCACTTCTGTAAGCGGTGAGATGGATCGCATCAGAGTCTTGCCGAAAGCTTAGTAATGAATCTAAGAGCCTATAATAGTCATTGCGTGAGTTCGTCTATGTCTGTTCTTTTTGACATGTATAAGACAGAAAATCGAACATATGTTTGCAGGATACTCCTTCCTGTGCTACAATAACAGCACAGAGAGGAGTACCGCCATGGGCAACAGGGCATACAAATACAGGGCATACCTGACAGAGGATCAGCTCGAACTCGCCATGAAAACCGTCGGTTCCTGCCGCTATGTCTATAACAAAGCCCTGGAGTACAGGAACGACAGATACCAGGAGGAACACGTCTCTGTCAGCTACAGCAGACTTTCCGAATGGCTGACTCATTTGAAGGAAGAGCTGCCCTGGCTCAGGGAAGTCGATTCCATAGCTCTCCAGCAGTCGCTCAGGCATCTCAATGATGCCTTTAGGAACTTCTTTGACAGGAAACAGGGAGCCCCCAAGTTCAAGTCAAAGCATACATCAAAATGGTCATATACCACCATGTGTATAAACAACAACCTGAGGATAGAAGAGGGCTTTCTGGTCATGCCGAAGCTCGGACGGGTCAGGATACTGCCTGTACGAGATGTTCCTGATGGGTGGAGACTGAAACACGCTGTCCTTACGATAGAGAGGGATAATACTGTGTATATCTCCTGCTGCCTCGAGTATGATGACGTCCCTGTAAGCTATACGCCTGATATCAGTAGAGCCATAGGCCTGGACTACAAGTCCGACGGGTTCTATGCCGACTCGGAGGGCAATATCTGCGGTTCCCCGAAATACTTCAGGAAAGCGCAGGATATCCTCACGAAACGACAGAGAGGACTGAGGCATAAGAAGAAGGGGTCCAAAAACTACGAGAAGCAGAAGATAAAGATAGCGAAGGCACACCGTCATATCTCAAACCAGAGGAAGGACTTCTGCCACAAGCAGTCAGCGAAGACAGCCAATTCGTACGACATAGTCTGTGTGGAAGATCTGGACATAAAGGAGATGGCGGGAAAGGAATTCGGCAACGGTAAAGCCACGC
>JAIKVR010000013.1 GCA_024685545.1 Eubacteriales bacterium
TTTGTTGAGGTAGTTCAGATTTGTCCTGAGGGAATATCCCTGCTGTTCCCAGAACGCATTCGCCGCGTCGTTGTCTTTGAATACCAGGCAGAATATCTTCTGGATCCCTTCCTTTTTCAGCGAATCCTCCGCCATGGATACGAGGCGGGTAGCGATCTTTTTACGGCGGCAGGCGGGGATGTACGCACAGATGATGTATGATCCCTCTGCGGCCGTCGTGACCGGAAAGGATAACGCCTATTATTCTATTTCCGTCTGCTGCGGCAAAGCAGGTGTTCGGGTTCCTTCTCAAATATCTGACGATCCCTTCTCTGGAGTCGTCTACAGGATTCAATGCGCGCACGGTCTGTTCGGAACTCTGCCATAATTCATATATAGCATCATAATCTTCTGCCGTGACCTGTCTGATCGAGTATTCCATAATGTCAACCTTTCCGAACCGCGGTCCTCGATTTCAATTGATCAATATCTGTTAATCAGCCAGATAAAAAGAAGGCATCGGATCGTGGCTTATGTATCCTTCGCCGTATTGAAAACCCGCAGTCCTGACCAGATCGATGTATTCCTTTATTTCTTCAAGAGTCTTTTCTTCCAGGCTTTCTTCGTACAGCTGTGTCTCGGCATATACAAAATCATCGTTTTCGGGATCCCTGTAGCCGCCGCTTCCGACGGATTCATGCATCTGAGATTTTCTGCAGTGATCCCACCAGAGGATGGATGAGATCCGGCCTCCTTCGGAATATAGAAGGTCGACGAACGTCTCCCAGTCCGCAAAAAGGTATTCTGAGCAGAAGGCATGATCATTTATGTAGTTTTGAACTATCTGAGTTATCATATTTATCCTTTATTTGTGAATTTGTTTTCCTTTTCGTATATCCGCAGTGTCCTGAACGGCCCTGGGCAGCCACTCGGCATCGACATAGTCGAAAGGGATCACCGTCTCATGTATCTTATCCTGTTTGCCCGGCCTTTTAATATCATCAGGCAGGTAGTCCAGTCCGACCTCACGCAGACTAAGAACGCTGTCGTGTATCCAGCCGACAGCCTGACCATCGCAATACAGACAGTAGCATCCGAACATCATCTTAGCTTCGACGTCAAGGTCTTTGAGACGGTCCAGCCACTCCCGGACGAGAGCTTCTTCTTCTTCGAAAGCCATGGTTCATTACCTCCGATCCTCATGGATCTGATAATTGTAATACTACATCAACAGCGTACCACATATTGATGTGAAATGTGACCTCCAGAACAATTAAAAAGCATCAGGCGGAATATTCCATGCGAATGCTCCTGTAAGAAGAAAGGCGCTGCCTTTTCCGGATTGATTATGGGATTATTGCAATATTGACAAGCTTCCTGTCAAGTGTTATATTTAATATGCCTATAGAGAGTGCGCGAGAGACAAGCTCGTTGACCGCACGACAACCTGCCTGAAAGGTAAGGTGCCAAAGCTTGATCGATGGGAACCATAATTGTGTTGATGCCCATCGGTTTCGATGGGTTTTTTCATGCCTCTTTATTGGCTCGTAATCGTAATAAGGAGGACAATGATGAAAAGCAGCAATTCCTTTTCGCTCTATTTCCATATCGATGATAAGGCACAATCGACGGATTCTGTACAGCGATACCCGATTTTTCATATCCCGCATGATGGAAACCGGATGCCTGACGAACTGATGACTTCCGTCTGCATCCCGCAGAGTCGATTCATGGAATACCATGAGCAAATGCGCGATTTAGCTGTCGGAGCGTTAGTTCCGGATCCGTACAGAAACAGCAGCCATACGGAGCACTTCGAAATTAGCAGATTGTTATGCGATGTGGAACGGTTTATCGGCTCGGAAGAAATAATGGAGCAATACGGTATGGGTTTTTGTTACGAGCGTGCTTTCGACGGAATGCAGATAAAGAAGGTCACCGAAAACATAAAAGCAGTAACACTGTCTTATTATCAACAGCATCACGACCGAATGGATTACCTATGCAGTAAACATCCGCAGATCCTGTTGTTTGATATGCACAGTTATTGGGACGGTATTGTCCCGGCTGATTTCATAATAGCCAACAGACCTACCCCAGATGTATGTGTGGGTACAGATCCTGTTTTTACGCCGTCCGAGTTGTCTTCAATCGTATGTCAGCTGTTTGAAGATGCGGGCTTTTCAGTTGAACTGAATTATCCATACAGCGGATGCTTCGTACCGAATGCTGCATTGAAAGGAGAGGGAAACTGTGTCTCCATCATGCTGGAGTTTCACCGCAGGGCGTATTTGAATATAGATAATTCAGCGAATGAACAGAAAATCCTGTTGATTCGCAATACGTTGGAGCAAATCGCAGCTGATTGTGTAAAACAGGATTGAGTTGAAGAACTATTTTCACATAGAAGCGCAGAGATAATCAAACAGGTGGATTATGGCAAGTCCTAAAGGTATAGACCCTAAAAAAGACAAAGTTGTTTTTGCCGGGATCCCAGATTGGGCAGTTGATTTAGATTGGGAGTATAAAGCAGCCATCATCGCATTCTTTATGGTTGTTCAAATAAAAGAAATAAAAAATATAACTGCTGAAAAAACTCGAAGTCTCCTATCAACCGGTTTTAAGGGGTCTGATAAGGAAGAAAAAATTGCATATCTCATGAAACTTTTTCAGGAACATGGGATTCTTAAGCCTGCATAATTTTAGCGAACACAAAATATCAAAGTGAAGAGCACCTATAAAGGTGCTTTTTTATTGGGGGGAGGTCACAAATGAAAATACTGATACGATCTGACAGTATAGTCGCAGAGGAATATGTAAACAGTATCGAACGAAACTCAAAGACGGTATGGTCGAGTTTGGGAAGATTCCTTGAACGTATCCGAAAGGGTGTGTTTTCTAATGCTCTGAAACGTAATGACGACGTGGTTCCTGACGATCAATGAAACCAGGAAAGGCGAAAACCCTGACTGGGTCGAAGGACTTGATGTACTCAACGTCGGTTTGAGAACGGTGCTATATGACGTTAACCAACATGTCTACTACACGCCGAACACAGACACAGTTGACAGCATTGACGAAAACTCTGAGGCCGAGATGCTTGAAGGCTATGCACTAAAGTAAAGCATGGCGAACTTGAGCACTCAGCATAGACAGCACGCAATGCTAAACACACGTTCCAGGATAGTCTCGAATCCGTCTTTTATTAAAAATTTGCATAGATGATGCCTTTTTCACACTTTGTATTGCATGTCTCGTATATTAGTTTATAATATATATAAAATTTAATACATGTTTCAGAGGCGGTGCGACCGCAAAGGCCATTGATGGCAAGGCGCATTCGCTTAACAAGGAAATGGGGTTGGAGGCCCCGCATTTGGCAGATGCTGTAGACGCGTAGGTATTTGTCCGTCGGTGAAAGCCGGTCATTGGGAATCATCCTGAGAAGGCAGGACAGAATACCGTTTGATGCGTGAGTCAGTCGACCTACTGAAGCAGTCGTGTAATGGGAAGAGAAAAGGTTATATTGTCGTCAGCCTCTGCTGGGTTGCTCATAACCTTCTCCTTTTTGTTGCCTATGACTGCTAAAACCGGAAACAAGAACAAGAATGAACTGAATAATTATCATGTTCAGCTTCTATCCAAAAGAGCCATCAGGGTGCTTAATGCCCGCGAGAGCGCCTTTAAGGAAGCCCATTCGGATGATACGAACGCTCAGCTTCTGAGTTATGTGCTCGATCAGGCATCGTCCCTCGGGCATGCTCCCCGAAGAGGCGAGATAGAGGGCTGGCGTTATCTGGAAGAACGCTTCGGCAGCTGGGAGATCATTCTCAAAAAAGCCCACTTAAACCCGTATAAGAACAATGAGAACTACAGAAAATATGCATTGTTTCAGAAAGAGTTCGATCGCCAGCGGGATCTGTACGTAAAGCACAAGAAATACCGAAAGCAAAAGAGTCTGGAAAGAAAGATAATACAGGCCGAAAGGAGAAAGGCGAACGAAGCTTATCTTGCCGAACATCCTGAAGCGAGAAACAAGAAAAAGAGAACAAAAACTCCTGCCGCATCCGATCGGGCAGCAGACCTCAGGGCTGCTGAAGATGAGCCCGGTAAAGATGAATGCAAAGAAACGGAATAGGTCTTTGTTTTATTCTATTCGGATGATATAATGGACAGGGATGAGATTTTCCCCTTAATATCGACTTCAGTGGCGGAGCTGCCGTAATAGTCCTTACGGGCAAGGAGTGTCCGCTTAACAAGGAAATGGGGTTGGAGGCCCCGCATATCCAATACCGTGGGCATCGAGGATGCTGCAAGTCGGTGAAAACCGGTCATCAGGCTCTGTGACTTAAAGCAGTCAGGACTCTGAGAAGGCATTGCAGATATCCGTTTGAGATGCGAGTCGGGAGACCTACTGAAGTCTAAATCGATATTGCCAACAAGGTGAAGGTAGTATTACTGAGATGTCAGTCATACTGCCTTTTTATTTTACGGAATATTCATAAGTCCGGACAGGCAATCATATGCTTTGCCGATTCGGAAAAAAGGATCAAGAGAGATAGACACAGATGAAAAAGACGTTTAAGAAAAATATCTGCATTGCACTCGCGCTGTTTATGGTGTTTGCGCTCTGTTCCTGCTCCGGCAGTCCGGGATCGTCCGGAAGCGGAAATCAGAGCGGGAAACTGGATCTTGATTACGAAGAAGGAACTTCCCAGCAGCCGGAAGAACAGCAGGACAGCGGCGGAAACTGGTTTTCCGAGGCTTTCAATTTCGGAAAGAAAGAAGAGACAGGCACCGAACCTCAGAACAGCCAGCCGAGCGGACTTGAGGACCTTTATTCGGATCCTCCCGAAAACAGCCAGCAGGGAAACAGCCAGAGCCAGAGCGGACAAGCCGCAGGCAACAGCCAGGCTGGCTCCAGTCAGCCGGGCAATACCCAGAGCGGAGGTTCCGGAAACCAGGGCCAGGGCTCGGTTCAGCACCAGCAGACCGGCAGCAATACCGGACAGTCCACCGATAACGGCCAGAACGGAATAGCGGGCAGCAGCGGCGGAAACAGCCAGAGCGGAGGTTCAGAAAGCCAGGGCTCCTCCGGCAGCAGCAGGACCGTGACCATCACGATACGCTGCGACACGGCCGTAAAAAACGGCATGCATCTCGAGAGCAAATGGGCAGGCATAGTGCCTGCAAGCGGTTGCATACTGCCCGTCACGACTGTAGAGATCGATGAAGGCCAGACCGTATTCGATGTTCTCGCCTACGTGTGCAGCAAGTACAAGATTCATATGTCCTACAGGGGTGGAACGTCCAGCGGATGCTATGTGGACGGGATCAACAATCTCTACGAGTTCGACGGCGGACGCTGGTCGGGCTGGATGTACTGCGTAAATAAATGGTATCCCAACTACGGCTGCGGAGTTTACTACGTTAAAGCCGGTGATGAGATCCAGTGGAACTATACATGCGATCTCGGTCTCGATCTTGAAGGGGCCGACATCTTCGGAGCTCAGGAGTGGATGGACACACATCAATGAGAATGCGTTTCTTCGGAAACCTTCATCCTGCGGTAAGCATGACTTACTTTTTACTGGTGCTGGTGCTCACGCTCATATGCATGAATCCGGTCACTGTCGTATTGTCCTTTCTCGGAGCAAGCTGGTTTTCGATCCGTCTGAAAGGGGCAGGAGCTTACGTGGGCAGCATGCGTTTCGTCGCTCCCATGTTCATTCTGATATCTTTAGCCAACCCTTTGTTCAATCACAGAGGTGTGACCCCTCTGTTTGAGATCAATCATCTTTGGTACACCCTCGAGGCCACGGTATACGGGCTTGTTTCAGCCTGTTCTCTGTGCGCGGTGATAATATGGTTCACCTGCTACCAGGAGGTGATGACTTCCGATAAGTTCCTTTATCTTTTCGGTAAGCCTTTTCCTGGAACATCACTTCTAATTACCATGACTCTGAGATTCATCCCTCAGCTCCAGCAGAACAGAAAGGAGATAAGGGAATCCCAGAGCATGCTCAAAGAGGAGGGCACGAGGCTGTTTCAGAAGATGGGCACGGCCCTTCGCAATCTGTCCGTGCTTCTTACCATGAGCATGGAAAATGCCGTTGAGACGGCAGACTCCATGAAGGCAAGGGGGTACGGAGCGAGAAGGCGCACCACCTTCCATCTTTTCCGTTTTGACGGAAGGGATGCAAGGACGCTGGGAGCCGTTCTCTCTGTCGGAGGCGTCTGCATACTTGCCAGATGCTTCGGCCACGGGACCATGGAGTTTTATCCAAGAATGACGCCGGTTCTGCTTGGACCGGCCACATATACCATGTTTGTTTTTTATGCGGCTCTGATGTTTATGCCCGGCATACTTGAGACAGTGGAGGAATTGCGTTGGCGCTCCTTAGTATCGAAAATCTGAGCTTTGCTTACCCCGGCGCTCCCGAAAGAGCGCTGGATGACATCAACCTTGAAATAGAGAAAGGGGAGTATGTAGTTCTGTGCGGCCCCTCGGGCTGCGGGAAGACGACCCTTCTCTGCCAGGTTAAACCGGGCCTTGTTCCCGCAGGCGCAAGGGAAGGCAGCGTTTATTACGGCAACACTCTGCTATCGGAGCTTCCGGAACTTACGGCTGCTTCCGAGATCGGTTTCGTACAGCAAAACCCCGATAACCAGATAGTCACCGACTTTGTATGGCATGAACTTGCCTTCGGATTAGAGAACATGGGACTTCCGGTCCCCGTAATAAGACGAAGGGTAGCGGAAATGGCTGCTTTCTTCGGTATGGAATCCTGGTTCAGAAACAAGACCGCTGAACTGTCCGGAGGCCAGAAGCAGCTGATGAACCTTGCCTCCGCCCTTGCCATGAACCCGAAGCTGCTCATTTTCGACGAGCCCACGTCCATGCTGGATCCCCTGGCTGCGAGGAGCCTTCTTCAGGCGGTGCAGCGCATAAACAGGGAACTGGGCGTTGCAGTGCTTCTCACCGAGCACCGTCTTGACGAGGTCTTCCCTGTGGCGGACAGAGTCGTCACCATGGACAAAGGACGCATACTGACCAGCGGCGCTCCCGCAAGGATAGCAAAGGAACTTGCGGACAGCCCGGACAAGAGCAGGATATATTTCGGCCTTCCCGCATCTGTGCGCATCTTCAGCGAACTCGGACAGACGGACGATCTTCCGCTCACGGTAAGGGACGGAAGGAAAAGACTCGAAGAAATGGTGCAAAAGTGCGAAGGCGGTCCCGGCACAAGAAACGGTGATGCGTCCTCGTTTGCAATGGGTGCAGTCTCTGAAGAAGAATCAGAAAAAAGCCCCGGCGATACGCAGAAGGGCAGGACGGTCCTCGAAGGGAAGGAGCTATGGTTCAGATACACCGAGAGCTCAAAGGATGTATTGAGAGGCGCGAGCATAAGGCTGTATGAAGGCGAGTTCTTCTGCCTTCTCGGCGGCAACGGCGCCGGAAAAACTACGCTTCTTCGGATCCTCGCTGGACTTTCAAAGCCCTACAGAGGCAGGACCAGGCTGTCCAGAGACAAGATCCTGTGCATGCTCCCCCAGAACGCGAAAGCTCTGTTTGTCGCGGATACGGTGTTCAAGGAGCTTCTGGACAGCTCCGAGGGCGATGCTCAGGCGGCCATGGATATGATGTCCCTGATGGAATTGGAAAAGCTTGCCGAAAGGCATCCCTACGATCTTTCGGGAGGAGAGACTCAGCGCCTGGCGCTCGGAAAACTGCTTTTGAAAAATGCGGACGTTCTGATACTTGACGAACCGACAAAAGGGCTCGACGCCTATGCCAAAGCTCAGCTGGCCAAGATACTAAAGGATCTCTGCGGCAAAGGGGTATCGGTACTCGTGGTTACCCACGATGTGGAGTTCGCGGCGAATTATGCCGACCACTGCGCGCTGGTCTTTGACGGACAGCTGATGTCCGAAGGAAGCGCGAGAGATTTCTTTGCGGGCAACCGCTTCTACACCACGGATGCGAACCGCATTGCCGGGGAATTCTTCCCGATGGATATACGCTGCGAGGAGGTCATAGATTCATGCCGAAAGCTCCAGCAGTGACGAATGAAAGCAAAGCGCTGGGAAGCAAAGATAAACTGCCCAGGCTCTTTATAAGCCGCAGGACAAAGGCTGCGGCCTGGGTGGTCCTCATCGTGCTTCCCGTGCTCATGGTCGCCTTCATCTACTACCACACCCACAGGCCCACCGTACATGTGGTCGGCGAAAGGACTTTCATAGATTACATCATCCTCAACTCGGATATCATCATCGGCTTTATATTCCTCATAGTATCGGCGGTACCGTTTTTCCTCGTTTTTGACAAGAAGAGGCCACAGGCAAGGGAGATGGTCCCCATAGCGGTCATGGCGGCCATAGCTGTCGTGGGACGCACGGTATTTGAGATAATACCCCTTCCCAACTTCAAGCCGTGCTCCGCGATAATAATCATAACCGCCGTGTCCTTCGGATCGGAAGCGGGTTTTCTTACGGGGGCGCTTACGGCTCTTGTGAGCAACTTCATCTTCGGACAGGGTCCATGGACTCCGTGGCAGATGTTCACGTGGGGATTCGTCGGATTTCTCGCCGGCATTCTGAAGAACGCCGGAGTTTTCAGGGCGGACAGCAAAGAACATTTCAGGGCGCCCTTCTGGGACCGGATCTGCCCCGAAGGGACCAACAGGGGGGATCTCCTCATGTTTGCAAGGAGCCTCACTGATCACGCGCCGATGAAGCTGTGCGTATACGGTCTATTCTCGGGCTTTATCTACGGCTGGATAATGAACCTGTATTTCATAGTGGGCTACATTGATCCCATCAACTGGCCGGCAATAGGCGCGGCATATGTATCGAGCTTTTTCTTCGATCTGAGCCACGGAGTCTGCACGTTCCTCGTGCTGTGGGCTCTGGGAGATCCGTGGATAAGGAAACTCGAAAGGATAAAGATCAAGTTCGGCCTGACCGGTGAAGAAAGGAACTACATCCTTCCGGAAAGCCGGGCTGTTGTGCAGAACGATCAGCGCGGATCTGCCGGGCAGACGCATGCCTGCAGCTGAATATGCATACTGAATACTGAGGTGTCAAGTGAAAAGGAATAATACCGCCTGAATGGACGTCAGGCATTCGGCGATTCGCGGATCAACGGCGTAAAGACTGTGATATTGAGCGGATTTAAAGTAGTAAAAAAAATGTGGAGATACCGATCACATTAAAGTATTGAAATCCGGCGAATTGTCTGATATAATAAAAACAATTCAATAACATCATCAGAGGCGGTGCGGCCGCAAAAGCCGGTGATCATAAGCCGGAAAGGAGCATCCGCTATATAAGGGAATGGGGTGAAAGTCCCCGCATATCCTATACCGTAAGTGTCGAGAATTCTGTCCGTCGGCGAAAGCCGGTCATTGAGGATGCTCATCATAAGGTCCTTGAGAAGGCAGGGCACGTATTCGTCCGAGACACAAGTCGGGAGACCTACTGGTGTCCAAGCCAAAGTATTGCCACAAACGGTGGTTCGGCAGTATGACTACTACTTATTTTTGTAGTTATACTGCTTTTTTATTGCCGTCTGAGCCAGAAGCAGACTGAAACCTGAATAAAAGCCGCAGTGCTCAGGGTGATCAAAGGAGAGTTCAATGGATGAGACCGGACCCATCATTCAGACAAAAGAATTGAAGATGCATTACCGGATCGGGGATAACGTGGTAAAGGCTCTCGACGGTGTTGACATAAGCATTTTAAGAGGCGAGTTCATCGCCGTATCCGGCCGCAGCGGTTCGGGAAAGACCACGTTCCTCAACATGCTCGCCGGTCTGGATCCGCCCACTTCGGGCAAGGTATATATTCTGGGAAAGGATCTCGGAGCCATGGATGAGGAAGAGCGCACGAGGTTCAGAAGAAAGTACATCGGCTTTGTGTTCCAGAACTACAACATCCTGCCCCAGTACACTGCTCTCGAGAACGTAGCTCTCCCTCTTGCCGTGAGAGGGATAGAAAAGGAAAAAAGGGAAAGGCTGGCCCTTCAGGCTCTTGAAAGAGTAGGACTCAGAGGCCATGCGGCCCATAAGCCTTCGGAGCTCTCAGGCGGTCAGCAGCAAAGGGTCAGCATAGCGAGAGCGATCATCACGAAGCCGGCGATAGTCCTTGCGGACGAGCCTACGGGGAACCTGGACTCTAGTACCGGCAGGGAGATAATGGAGCTATTGTGCCGGATATTTAAGGAGAGCGGGACGACTTTCGTCATCAGCTCCCATGACCCGGCAATGCAGCAATATACGGAGCGTACCGTCCGCTTTGCAGACGGAAAGATATATACAGAAGAAAACGTGGAGGGTATTTCAAGTGAAGAGGAATAGTTCGATACGGATTCTGGCGTTCATACTCTGCGCCTTATTGACATTATCGACGCTTTGCTCTGAATGCGTTTTTGCTGAAGGCGAAGTCCCGGCAGAACAGAACACCGCCGTCGAGGGCGAAACCGGAAACGAAGGAGACGGAGAAGGCAACGGGCCAATGAACCCGCCGGTAACAGACGAGCCTCCGAATAACGATATCATAGTCATCCCAAGTGACGCCAACGCCCTCATCCTCATGGATGCGGGGGCCCAGTCCCCCAGAGGCGTGCCGGGGGACATAGTGACCATCGTTCTTCCGATGGCGGTAAACAAGGAATACCTCCCCAGCGAACGCTACATGCTCCGCAACATCAACGTTATACCGGACATCCCGACGGATACCAGCGTATCGAACTGGCCCTTCGACATCATCGACGCCAGCAGCGCGAGGCATCTTCAGGATATGTCGTATAACTCGACGGCGGAGGTCTATTTCGATTTCCGAATAAGTCAGTTCGCGACCAAAGGCGTGTATCCCGTCAACTTCAGGGTGAACGCCACGGTCTGGCGCTATGACGACGTGAACGGCACGACCATAACGGAGGATGTTACCTTCAGGGTCGGCGTATGGGTGACAGTAGTGGACGACGGAAGCATGTCGGGAGTCACCACTTCCTTCGGCTGTCTGCAGGTGGCGGGGACCAATCTGGTAGGCTATTCCTCCATTCCTGTCACTTCCCCCGGCAAAAAGATCACCCTCAAGATCCCTGTGGTAAACGTGGGCGGTGACCTGACAAACGTCACGATTACTCCGGTCGTCTCCACCAACCTGGACGAGTTCCCATTCGTCGTTACTTCGACCAACCTCGGCAAATCCTACTCCACCTGGGCGAGCGGCGAGATAAAGAACATTGAATATACTTTCAAGGTATCGGATTACGCGACCACCGGAAACAAGGCCATAAGATTCAAAAGCACCTACTTTGAGAACGGTTCGGCTGCCGAGGCTTCATTTTCCACCCAGATAACTGTTGTCAACGGATACGAAAAGGATATTAGCGCCATGTCTGTCATGGTCCTCAGCTACAGACTCATGGTCAAAGGCGTGGAGACTTCCGGTCTCGTAGCGGGAGAGGAGGCGGAGCTCGTTCTGACAGTAAAGAACAATTCCAGCAGCGACACGGCAAAAAAGGTGCTGATAAACCTCAACTTCGCAAACAGTCCCGGACTCACTCTGTGCCCCGGAAGCACCGACAGCGCTTACATCAATTCTATCCGGCCGGGAGGCACGGCCACTGCATCCCTGAAGATAATGGCAAAGCCGGACGCCGAAGCGGGCTATACCATGCTGGGCATCGGATTGACCTATGAAAACAACGACAGCGTTACGGGAAAAGCGAACCAGAACATAATGATACCCATTTCCCAGAGGATGGAGATCAAGCTCGGTACGCCTACCGTATACGGATCACAGATCAAAGGCAGGGAAGGCACCATCTCGCTGCCGATCATAAACATGGGAAGAGGCAAGGCCCTCAACGTCAGGGTTATAGCCGCGGACGGACTCGAACAGCCTTCAGCCACGTATGTGGGAGACATACTTCCCGGAGGATCCACTGCGGCAGATATAGACGTCGTGTTCACGAAGCTCGGTTCATATTGGGGATCTCTCATAGTTCAGTACGAGGATGCCAACGGGGCTCTTTACACGGCCGTCACACAGGTGCAGCTAAATACCGTCGAAGCGGGCAGCGGCAATGAAAACAACGGAAACACCGATCAGAACAATCAGGGAGGATCAGGCTGGTCAGACGGAATCCTCGGCAAATGGTGGTTCTGGGCAATTCTCGCGGTGCTGTTCGCCGCCCTGTTGTACGCTTTGATAATGGCTCTTTCAAAGAAGAAAGAGGACGAGACAACGGACAATGAGCCCGACAGAGAGGAAGAAGAATTCGATTTAGTAGAACTGGATGATCAGGAGCAGGAATGAAACTGAAGGATCTGTTCCGTTTCGGACTTACGAATCTTCTCAGGCGAAAGACCAGAAGTCTGCTGACGGGTCTTTCCATGGCTGTCGGCGTCATGTGCATCGTAGTGCTCATTTCGGTGGGGCTCGGCTATGAGCAGTCCTACAGGGAGAGCATCGAGTCCATGGGCAGCCTCACAAAGATAGACGTCACGGCCAGCACCGGCAGTTACGGCAGAAAAGCCATACTCAACGGCAAAGCCGTGGAAGCCTTTAAAGGGATCGACGGAGTTGAAGCTGTCACTCCGGTACTTCAGAAGTCGGCATATATAGTGTCCGGCAATTACGTCAACATGGTCCGAATTTACGGATTGGACACAGATGTCCTGGGCAGCTTTATATCC
Source organism: Eubacteriales bacterium (assembly GCA_024685545.1). Lineage (GTDB taxonomy): Bacteria > Bacillota > Clostridia > Eubacteriales > Anaerofustaceae > JAAYHF01. The sequence goes on from JAIKVR010000013.1 coordinate 12,687, forward strand.
TCAGCTTCAAAGGGGGTTTTCCCTGAAGAAGGCACAAGGTCACATCCTGAGGTCATATTTACAGACGACGTGCCGGCAGGCTTTGCGAACAGAGCAAACAACTGGCAGCCTGCCGTGGATCAGTACGGCAATCCACTGGTAGACCTTATGAACCAGCCTGTGAGGCTCACCTTTGACTATTCGGGAATTAGCGGAGGACAGCAGGAGGGAACCGACGGCAGAGCCGTAGCGTCAAGCGGACTTATCAGCCTTAAGGTCACCGGCATCTGTCCTGCAGTCAGCGGAAATTTCAGCTCAGCAGCATTCATGAGCTACGACAGGCTCACCGAGATGCTCGGCATTAGGGATAATGATCCCGTATACGAACTCGTCTGGGTGAAGGCCAGCAACGTAAACGACGTTCAGCGTATAGCAAAGATCATACAGGACGCGGGTCTTTCCACTTATTCCCTTAACGACATGCTGGAGACCGTGAGGCATCAGTCCCGTCAGATACAGGGAATGCTGGGAGCTTTAGGCGCCGTCGCAATACTCATCTCCGCCATATGCGTTGCCAATACCATGATGATGGCAATAACGGAGCGTACGAGAGAGATAGGGGTGCTCAAGGTTATAGGCGCGGAAAGAAGCGATATAGCGAGGATGTTTCTTGTGGAAGCCCTCCTTGTGGGCTTCATCGGAGGAATAGCGGGCCTAATTTTGAGTTTTGTCATGAAGTTCCTGATACCGGTGATATTCGCATCCAGGGATCTGCGCTGCGTCATACCTTTGTGGCTTGCGGTATGCGGAGTCCTGTTCGCCGGGATAGTGGCGGTCCTTGCAGCCCTTGTGCCGGCAGGAAAAGCCACAAGGATAAGCCCCAATGAGGCGATACGGACGGAATAGCATGAGCAGGCGCACGATTAAAACACTGTGCATAGTTCTGGCAGTACTGCTTGTTCTGGCTGTAATCGGGCTGATAGCAGCAATAAAAAGAAACAGGGACGGACCCGTAGCCATAAAGTACTTCGCCATAGACGGTCATGTGGGAAAGGTAAGGACTGTACGGGAAGACGGCGTCAGGAAATACATTATCGTGATAACCCTTCCGTCCGATACGGAGTTCACGAAGTGCACAGCCTATATTGAGCTTGCAAAGGGAGCATACGTTTCAAAAAAGAGCCCATGCTATATGGGTGAGACGGACGGAAAGCCGGTATTGAACCTGACCTTCGAGAACAGGGATCTGATAATAGTGAACGGAGACAAGTCAAGGAACTACGGATTCAGGATAGATCTTGAAAAATGACAGCAGAGAGAAGAGGAAAATGAAGAAGCTCATAACATTAGTATTTGCAATGGTACTGATATTCTCGCTTAGCAGCTGCGGACCCGAAGGCAGGGAAGAGGAGAAGAATTACGGTCCCGGATCCAACGTCATAACCTCGGCCTGCATAGACGGTACGTATTGCGAATTTGATGCATACAAGAACCCCGGCGGTCAGGAGACCGGTGTGGTCTTTAAGATACTGATACCAAAGGACAAGATAACTGATAAGAAAAACGTGCCTTTGGAGATTACTCTCGCCGAAAACTGGAAAGTCTCAAACGAGAGCAATTGCCTGAAACAGATAGATGGCAACAAATTGACTCTGGATCTCAGTGTAAGCGATCCGAAGCTGATCGTCAAAACTGAGAACGGAAGCAGCCGTTGCTATCATCTGATTACAGAATAAATTGAAAGGAGATGCAACATGAGTGTTTAAGCATTCAATGTCATTTCAAGATCAATGACAAAACAGGAAAAACGGATGAAATTTAAAGTAAAACTAAAAAAGAAAGGAGCAATCAATGAAAAAACTATTAGCGTTTATCACTGCTCTTGTGATTGTACTTGGGTGCACGGTTCCCGCATTTGCGAAGAACCTCAACAAACCGACATGGCACAATGTTGCCTCATCGCATCCCGGTATAACCAGTGTAACAGTTGCAGGGACATCGGCTATTTTTGAGACAGATTCGAATACAGATGATGAAATCTACATTCGTGCCACATTACCCAACCCAAGTGGAACAGAGTATGGACTAAAGAATGCTTCGGTTACAATAACCACCACTTCGGGAGTCAGTGTTACAGTGCTGTATAATGGTAATTCAGTACCTTATACCAGTCATGTAGGTAACACATATTCTTACACCTTAGATTTGTTTAACAAAAGGTATACAGTAGACGCAGATGGCGACGAGTACATCCTTGCCGCAGGAATCAATGATGGTGTAGTAAGCATCGATAGCAGTGACCCATTAAAACTGAGTGGTACGCTTGCAACGAATGTGACACTTGATGTCTATGGAAGTTGCCAAAACAACCCTTATATGGGGAATCCATACTATAGTGGTGGCTGGACTTTTATCAACTATTTCTTTGCTGGAACACTTCCGACAGGGACAAATCTCGGAAATGTTTCAGGTAGTTTTACAATGGCTACTGGAGCTTCTCTTTCGGGTTGCGGAGTAACAAGCTATACTTCTGGCACAACAAACTTCAATTTTAGCAGCGGCAACTATTTTACTTTGACTAATGGCTCGGCAAGTCGTATTTACCGTCCTAAACTTGGAGTTACAGGACAGACTGTGAGTGTCAGCAGATCGAATTACGACTTCAATTTCACTGAGTTAAAGGCAAGCAGCACATATTATACCAGCACTGTAGAAGCCAAAGTTGAGGCGATCGAAACTGCCTGGAGTGCATTTTTGGTTAATGGAAATACTACGTTTTCATCAGGTGCTACGGCGATGGATGTGTTAACACGCTTTATCAACTGGGCCGAAACAAACTACGTGAATAACAACACCCATTATTTTACAGGAACATCAAACACAAACGGGGGGACGTACCTATCTTGTCTTAATGGCTTAGATGCATCTGATTGTGGGACTATGGCAGGCTATATGTATTCAATAGATCCTCTCGGGTACTACTGGAACAGTGCCAACGACCATTCTATACTTGCCTCAGTAGGAGCTGATGCCTATGTCATTTCGGACTCCACTTACGTTGTTTGGTTCTACACAGTAGACTATTCGAATTGGATCAACTGGTAAGAAGTATTATCAGCTTTTATCCTGCAGCGGCTGATTGTTTCAGCCGCTGCAGGTGAGCGAGGTGAAGATATGAAAAAACTGCGTTTATTAGCGATACTGGTCGCAGTTTCCTTAATTATAAGCTGCCTCCCGGCAAGTGTTTTTGCGGCAGGGGGTTGGCCTGTGAGTGATCCAGATGACAATTACATAGCCAACGCAGGATTCGTGCATTTTGAAGGTGATCAAAAAGGGTGTTTGTTTAATGTGCCTTCATATTACTGTGTTGAAGTTAAGCTTGAACCGGGTATGGCTTACGGATTTCTTAACCCGGAGTACTTTACTATGGCGACAAGCATCGATGGCGTTTTAAGTGATACGGGCATACAATTCGGCGACGGTACTCTTCAGAAAAACCGTCGGGTTGAATCGCTTGCAACAGAACCTGTAGATTATTCTGAGATACAATATTGGAGGTTCTATGATGCCTATTCAGAGCGAAGCGCGATTTTCCCTGTAATAGCCGTAGTTGAAGATGAACCCGGCAATGAAAAGAATATAAATAAACTGGATGCATATGCGGAACGTGCAGAAGCACTTGTATCCGTGATGAAACGCTTTGTAGAGCTGTATGACGCTTTGAACGCATCACAAAATGCAGAATCAGTTGCAATAGGAAAGCACCATCCGAGTGATATCAATCTGCTTTGCAAGATAGCGAACTCCATTCAGGGAGAGTTTGATATAGGAGTTGGATATCCCAATACCCATGATTACAAAGTCGAAGGGCAGGGGTGGAGAACGGCAACTGCAGAAGAGATCATTCATCACTGGACAACGTATTCCAACTTTACGACTTGTGACCCTGTAGTAACAGAGAACGATCTGATATCACAAAACCAGTTGAACAAGCTTGATAGACTTCTGAATATAGTTGCGCCTTATTGGATCAATTATATTGCGAATCACAGGATCGCGAAGCCCGAGATCTCATATTTCGAGCTTGCAGGTTCCAGGGGGATGATCGACAGTGATTCAAAAACCGTCACGTTCAGGATGCCCTCCGGAACGAACTGGAACAGTCTACCCGATCCTATAATCAAAACAACTGGAGAGGCTCTGGTAAAATCTTTTGCGGGTAGCTTTGCTTCAGGACAAAGGCTGTACAAAATCACTCCCGGAGACAGGGCAACTGGAACATATTATGATATCGAACATGATGCCACAGGATACGGATTTGGAGTAGACTTAAGCGCCATATGGAAGGTGATTGTCGAAGAGGGCGAACCGTACACGAAAGCATTTTCGTTCTACGTCATCACTGATGACGGTAAGGATCGGTATGCTGTCATTACCGACCCGTCAGATGGTTCTGACGGCAGTATAGTTCTGAATCTGCCTTACGGCACGGACCTTAGCAGTATCAGTCCTGTGGTCGATTATGCAGGCGAAGGGTATTACTACACGGTAGACGGCGAAAGAGTCGAGGAAGGTGCCCAAATCGATTTCACGAAAGATGTCAGGCTTGTTGTGTACAACATGGCATATGGCGTGGAGACCGTTTATGATGTAACGCTCACTGCGAACAAGTCTTCCGAAAACAGTATTCTATCGTACAGGATAGGATCAGCTGAGGGCGAGATCGACGGTGATATTGTCAGCATTACGGTTCCTTATGCAACAGACCTTTCAAAAGTCGAGCCGGTCATAGATGTTTCCGAGTTTGCTTCTCTTACAGGTGTCCCTGCGCAATTGGCAGAAGGCATCAATGAGTATGTTGTAACAGCCGAGAACGGTGCGACCAGGACGATTACTGTAATTATTACAAGAGCGGAGATCTCCAGCGCAAAGAATATACTATCATTTAAAAACGGCGGGTATTCAGGGACGATAGACGAAACAAGATCAACCATCACGCTTGAGCTTCCGAGAGGGGTGTCCAATGTTTTTGCTCCTGATATTGCAGTATCGGAATTTGCGACCGTTTCACCTGCTTCGGGTGTGGTCCAGGACTTCAGTTCTCCTGTAAAGTACAAGGTTACTGCGCAGGACGGATCGACAAAAACATACACTGTTACGGTTACTGTTCAGCAGGGTGCATATGTCAATGAATACAAGTCTTCTATGGAAGATATCATAGAAAAGATCATTTCCAGGTACAGAGCTGAAGCGGCCGATGACTGGGAATGGATGGATCTTGGGTTCTACGAGAATTCTGTAGAGAACTACAATTCCGGAGAAGGGCATGATTTCGATCTTGCAGGTACATTGTCGTCAGAGCTGAATATTACAGCTAACGGAAAGTTTACGACCATTGCAAGGAAGATAATGACTCTTACTGCGAGAGGATTCAACTGCACCAAACTGTCTGAATACAACGGAAGAGAGCCGTTCAGAGACAGTAAGGGAAATGACGTAGATGATCTTGTCAGTGCTCTGTATAACTTTGGCGGGACCGATACTATCAACGGACCGATATTTGCCCTGATCGCCCTTGATATGGGTAACTATTCTGTGCCGGATGACGCTATTTGGTCAAGGACCAAGCTCCTAAATACCCTTATCGATTGCCCCCAGGCAGGAGAGAACGGCTGGGGCAGATTCGGTGTTGAAGGGGCAGCCCCGATTATTTATGCGATAGCTCCGTACCAAGATGATCCCGTTTTCGGTACAAGAGTCAAAAACAGGATGGAAGAACTGCTGGTATACATTATCAACAGTATGAACGAGGATTATTCCTTCGGTTCTTTCGATACGATCAATAGTGAGGCTGAGGGCTGGGTGATCAATGCTCTTTGCAGCATGGGAATCGACTGTCATATCGATCCGAGATTCTCAGACGGACAGGGCCATAGCGTGCTCCAGTACTGGATGGATAACTTCGCAAATGTGGAAGAAGGATATTTCTCTCATGCTCAGGATCAGCCTATATCAACTGCGAGGATGGCAACTTATCAATGCTGCTACGACAGTATGTGGTATTTAGGTTTCCTTAATAACGGAGGACAGGGCAGTCCCTACTACTTCTACCATCATAGATTCAATTTTGAGAAGGAACTGTCCAAGGACGCTTCCATACTGGAATTTGAGATCGAAGGAAGGTTCGGTACCATTACCGAAGGCGAGAGCAATACGATAGAGATCACTCTTCCCAGAGGTACGCCTCTATCCAACATCCATCCGAAGATAACATTTTCAGAAGGAGCCAAGCTTGTTTCTCCGAATCTGCCGGTGACCTTTGTCGAAGGCGTTTCGCAGCCCTTTGTGGTGCGTGCAGAGGATGGTCAGACATACAAGATATACAATGTGACCATTACCTACGACAACAGCGCTGCGTCCGGAGCTGAACTGTACCTTGATACACTAAAGGTGTTCAACAACAGACAGATCGAAGAATCAGCGACAAAGACTGTGACAAAGGCTGCAGACGGAGTTACAGAAGTATTGCTTACAGTAAGACCGCAGGTAGATACAAGCAGAATGTACTTGTACGCAGAAGCGTCTTATGAAGCAGATTGCGATCCTGTATTGGATGGAAACGCTCTGATGGATCTTTCGGATTGGATTACCGTGACGGTGACATCTCAGGATGGATCAAATGTTAACGTTTACAGATTCAAAGTCGAAGCAAAACAGCAGGCGGAGATCACTTCGTTTTGTGTTATAGCAAACGGAGTGCGGTATATAGGAATAATTGACAATACTCAAAACACTATAGTGATCAGAGACGTAGACGATACGAATTTGACATCTACAGTACTTGATACGGAAATAGTGTTTACAGGTCTGACCTGCGTGCCGTCATCTGGAATTGCAACAGATTTTGCTTCGGCAGTCACATATACGCTCGGAGGCGACTCTGCTCTTGCGAGCAGAAGCTATATCGTAAGCGTATGGAACAAAGAAGGTACATACATCAAAGCCAAGGGATCCGGGAATGGTTCCGGAGATCAGAATGATAATGACGTGAAGATCCTCAGCTTCAAAGTGCTGGGAGCAAGCGGAGTTATCAATCAGGATGCAGGGATCATAACGGTAACACTCCCGCAAGGCACCGATGTACGTGCCGTTGTACCGGAGATAGTATTGACGCAAGGCGCAGCTGTAAGCCCTGCTCAGGGTCAGGTAGTGAACCTGTCATCACCTGTTGTGTATACCGTCAGCGCATCCGGTAAAACAAGAAGTTATATTGTGAGCGTCGTATATGAGCGAACGATTTCGCAGCAATTATGGGACGCTTTGTCAGAAGAAAGCGACGTAGTCGATCATCAGATCAGTTACGGACGCGGATTGCATTAGCAAGAGGAGAATAAATGAGAACGAAATATTGTAAAAGAATCACTTCGCTGCTCCTTTGCTTAATATTTATTATTAGCTCATTTATAGTAACTACAAAAACCGTCAGTGCAGATGATGTCGAGCTACCTGTCTTAAACAGTCTGACGATACCGGACGGACATATATATGACGGAGCATCTACATTTGCGTGTTCAGTAAAGAGTATTACGGTCGAACAGTATCCTGAACTTCAGATCGATGAATATGAGAACAAACTTCTCGGCGTTGTCCATATAGT
>JAIKVR010000041.1 GCA_024685545.1 Eubacteriales bacterium
TATTCATCCTGCATCAGTTATTACCTCTGTAATCGACGAACTTCGTGAACTCCCTCAGGAACGTAAGCTTGATCGTTCCCGTTTCCCCGTTTCTGTGCTTGGCTATGTTGAGCTCTGTCATGTTCGGATCGTCCCCCTCGCCCGGCTTCGGATTCCGGTAAAGCATGAGAACGATATCGGCGTCCTGCTCGATAGCCCCGGATTCTCTCAGATCCGAGAGGATAGGCCGGTTGTCCGTGCGTTTTTCAGGGCTGCGCGAAAGCTGCGAGAGCGCGATCACCGGCACGTTGAAGTCCTTTGCCATGGCTTTCAGATCCTTCGATATGGATGATATCTCCTGTTCCCTGTTGGAGACCCTCGTGTTGCTCGCTGTCATCAGCTGCAGATAGTCTATCACCACCAGATCGAGACCCTGTGAGGATTTCAGCTTCCTGAGGCGCGTGCGCACCTCGCTGGTCGATATGCCGGACGTATCGTCTATGAAGAGCTTGATGTCGCTCTCGCTGATGTCGTTGTTGAAGCGTGTCAGCGTCTTCCACTGCGCGCCGGTCTGCTTTCCCGCCTTGATGATGGTGGCGTCTATCTCGGTCTCGCTGGCCAGTATTCTCATGATGAGCTGTTCGGCCGGCATCTCAAGGCTGAAGAAGGCGACGGTCTTGCCTCCGCGTATCGCGGCGTTTTCCGCTATATTGAGTCCGAGGGCAGTTTTCCCCACGCTCGGGCGTGCTGCCAGGAGGATGAGGTCCGCCTTCTGCAGTCCGTTGGTGATCCTGTCCAGTTCTGAAAAGCCCGTTGCGATGCCGGTGAACTGTTCTCCGGATTCGTGCAGCTCGGATATCCTCATGAGCGCCGGAAGTATCATGTCCTTTACGGAGAGCATCTGTCCGCGGGAGGCGTTTACGGATATGCCGTAAATGAAGCTCTCCACCTGCTCCACTATATCCTTTAAGGGCTTTTTGCTTTCATAGCAGTCGTTCACGTAGCTGCTCAGGTTCTGTATCATAAGGCGCAGGTCGGATTTTTCGCGCACGATGCGGCAGTACTGCTCGATGGTCTTGGTGGAGGTGACGATGTCCTGCAGCTCGGCGATGTAGGCTGTGCCGATCTTCTCGTAGTAGCCCTTCTCCTTGAGCTCGTTGATTATGGTCACTGCGTCTATCGCGTAGCCCTTCTGCATGATGGACATAAGGGAGGAAAACAGCCATTTGTTTCTGTCCACGTAAAAATCATCCGCGGAAAGCATGTTGCCGGCCGTTTCCGCAGCGTCCTTATCGAGCATCATACACCCTAGCACGCTCTTTTCAGCCTCCTCACTGTATGGAGGTGTTTTGACCTCGCCGTAAGGCATTTCCTATTCCCTTTCTATTACAAGCTTGATCGCAGCTTCGACCTGCTGGTGAAGCTTTATCCTGATATCGTATGTGCCGAGATCCTTGATATTGCCGCAGATGATCTTGCGCTTGTCGATGTTGATATCCTTCTCGGCAAGGAGCATATCGGCTATCTCCTGTGTGGTGACAGCGCCGTAAAGCCTTCCTTCAGGCCCGCTCTTGACCTTCATGGTCATAGTATAGCCGTCCAGCAGTTCCCTGTTCTTTTCCGCCAGGGCTTTGAGCTCCGCTTCATTGGCCGCGATCTCCGCCAGCTCCTTTTCGAGTTTCTTGATATTCTCCTTCGTAGCAGGCATGGCAAGATTCTTTTTGAAAAGGAAATTGTTGGCGTAGCCCTGCTTCACGTCCACTATCTGCATCTTTTTTCCAAGATCTTCAACGTTCTGTGTCAGAATTACTTTCATTGGCTCTCTCCTTTGCTACTATAATCCTCTCGCGATTGCTTCCTCGACGATCTTCTGAGTCGCGGAGGCCCCTATCCTGGACGCGCCCGCATCCATCATGGAAAGCAGCTCATCCAGATCGTGTATCCCTCCTGCGGCCTTGACGCCTATCGCGGGATCCGTGCTGGCTCTCATCAGCTTAACGTCCTCAACTTTTGCTCCCCAGGTGCCGAAGCCGGTGGAGGTCTTGACGAAATCGACCTTGAGCTCGGAACATAGCCCGCACAGCTCGACGATCAGTTTATCGTTAAGGTAGCAGTTCTCGAAAATGACTTTAAGAAGCATCCCGTTATCGTGGGCTGCCTTGAGCACCGGGGAGATATCGCTCCTCACATAGTCCATATCGCCGCTGAGCGCCATGCCGACGGGTATCACCATATCGACCTCGTCGGCCCCGTTCCTTGCGGCTTCGATCGTGTCTGCAACCTTTGCCGCAGTGGAGCAGTCCCCGTGGGGGAACCCGATCACGGTGCCGGTCTTGACTTCTGTCCCCTTCAATATGTCATGAGCGGTCCTCACATCGCAGCCTCTGACGCATACTGATGCCGTACCGTATCTGGCGGCTGTCTCGCAGCCGGAAACGATCTCGGAGACCGTCATGAAAGGCTTGAGCAGCGCGTGGTCTATCGCAGCCGCTATCTGTCTGGAAGTAAGCATGATATCCCTCCTGTATCCCTCATTATACTATAAGGACGGGAGGTTTTGCATCAAAAATGTGCATATCGGTCCAGACAGGCAATTTTGCCGGTCCGCTGGATATATGTTCGGCAATAGTATCCCTTACTGACTTTCCCGGGAGGCTCCTAATGGGAGCACGGCAGATAAGAAATGCATTAAATCAGCCTGTAATCTTGCAAAAATGCGGTCATGGTGATATATTCTTTTTGCTTGGAGGTGAACACCATGTATAAGATTACGGATAAGTGCATCTGCTGCGGCATATGCGCCGACGAATGCCCGGTAGGCGCCATCTATCTTGACGGCGATAAGTACGAGATCGACAATGATCTGTGCGCCGAGTGCGGCACATGCGTGGACGTATGTCCCAACGAAGCGCCGGTCGAGGTTGACGGATAATTCTGGACGCCCCTCGAAAAGAGGGGTTGTTTTTTACATCTGAGTGAAAGA
>JAIKVR010000045.1 GCA_024685545.1 Eubacteriales bacterium
TGTTCCGGTCTGGACCGGCTGTGTTTCCGCATTAACGGGAGTGCCGCATTTTCCGCAGAATTTTGCGCCTTCTTCCAGTTGTTCACCGCATTTTGTACAATACATTGGTGTTCATCCTTTTCTGTTGTTTTTTCTATTATAACATAAAAACAGCATTTGCGTTATAATTAACTTTTATTGAATAATTATCCGTTTGTAAGATATTCCGCCGGTCTGCCCGGCGCAGTAACGCTGACGGCGCTGTGTCAGGCGTCATGGCAGGATCCGCGGCTTTCCTTTCTGCCGGGTATTCCGCATGCGTCTGCCCGGCACTGGGAACACACGCTGAGCAGTCTCATATGCTTTCCCGCTGATCTTCTTGCCTCCGAGAGATCCTTTGCCGAAGGAGCCGGTCTGTCGCTGAAGCTCCCGCACGGGATAAGGGGCATGATGTTCATGACATACGCACCGGCGGATGAAGCGAACGACGCGATCTGTTCTATTTCGGAATCATTGATTCCCGGGATCAGGACAGTATTGATCTTGACCGTAAAGCCCTTTCTGCAGGCGTCTGTGATGCCCTTCTGCTGCTTTTCCAGGAACCGTCCGATCCTCTGAGCCCTGTCCGTACCGGAGCATCCGTCAAAAACGTCAGCGTATATCCTCAGCGCGCTCTCGGGGCACAGACTGTTTACGGTAACGGTCAGGGTATCTGCGCCTGCGCATTTCATGTCACGGATGCGTTCGGCGACCAGAAGACCGTTGGAGGAAAGACACAGGACCGCACCCGGAACGTTTTTTCTGATCAGGGACATCGTCTCAAAGGTCTCCTCGTTGTACAGCGGTTCCCCCGGTCCAGCTATCCCCGCGACCTTCATGGATGGATCGCCGGCAAAGACCGCCTCAGCCCTTTCAAGAGCCTGCTGGGGACTGAGCAGCTCTGAGGTCACCCCTGGTCTGGACTCGTTCACGCAGTCATACTTTCTGTCACAGAAGAGACATGCGATGTTGCATCGCGGGGCTACGGGCAGATGCACCCGTCCGTACATGAAGTGCGCGCTGTCCGAGAAGCACGGATGGGTCTTCAGAATTCCGTCCCGTTCTGTAAGCATAATTCCTCCAAAAGCTCGTCGCTCACGGGCTCGGGGATGCATCTTACGGCTTTCCCCGAGAGCATATAGTCGGCAAGCGCGTTGAACGAAGAGGCTGCATCGCCATCGGGGAAGAGCTCCACCGCGGTCTTCCGCTTTATCTCCGCCTTCGAGATATCGCTGCTCATGGGTATCTTTCCCGCCACGGCAGTCCCGACCCTGCCGGCGAATGCCTCCACCAGGGAGATGTCATTCCTCATGCTCCTGGAATTGTATATGATCCCGGCCAGCCGTATGCCGCTTGTGACCGCGTAGTGTCTTATGCCTTTGCAGATGTTGTTCGCCGCGTACATGGCCATGAAATCCGCGGTCGTGACCAGGTAGACGTCATCCGCTATCTCCTCCCTCAGGGGCGTGGAGAAACCTCCGCACACCACATCACCGAGAACGTCATAGATGACCGCGTCGCGGTCGGAAAGAAGATCCCTGTCTCTGATCTCCTTGAGGGCGCTGGCGATGCCCCTCCCCGCACAGCCTGTTCCGGGCTGGGGCCCTCCGGATTCGATGCACAGGATATCGTTGAATCCCTTAAAGGCCACTTCTCCCTTGTTTCCCAAAAGTACGCAGTCCAGCACGGTAGGGATCCTTTTTCCCATGATGCAGCGGGTGGAGTCGGCTTTGGGATCACATCCCACCACGGCCACTTTAAGCCCTTTCATTGACATGGCAACGGCGGTATTCGCCACGACCGTGGACTTCCCGATGCCGCCTTTGCCGTAGATGCATATCTTCTTCACTGATACAGTCCTCCCTTAAGGTTTCTGGCAGCCATAGTCTCGTTTATCATGTCTTCCACCAAGCAGACGCTTCCCTCCACGCCGGCATAGCTGCGGCCGCTCAGCGTGACGCGGTCCAGCACCGGGTAGCACATGCGTATGAGGGGCACCTCCATTACTTCGGCAAGAGGCTTTTCGTACCCGCTTCCGAAGATCATCGCGGCTTCGCTGCCGCGTATAAGATCGTATGTGTCTTCAGTGTCGCCCATCTCCTCCCTGCAGGCCCTTACGCATACGTCCATCCCCAGTTCCCTCGTGAGGAACCTTTCCATGCCCCGCGCCCTCGCGGAGTCGGCCACGACGGCGGCGGGCATGGCGTAGAATCCCTGGATGAACGAGAATGCCTTTTCAAGAGAATCGGCGGTCTTTTGTCTGAATCCGGTCCTGACACTGCTCAGATCCACTCCGAATGCTTCCTCGGCGGCGGAGCACAGCTCGTCACAGCCCGTTATCCCGTAAGGATAATCGATCACCCTGTAGGGGGTCCCGAAACGCTCCTTCAGCCTTTCGGCCATGCCGGTCCCTCTGCCGATCACGATGTTCAGACCCGCACTTCCCGCGCAGAGTATGTCATTAAAGGAGCAGCCGCTGCTCACGTAATTGACCCGGATCTGAGGTCCGAGCATGAGGCGCAGGGCATTCATGTCGTTGTCTATCCTCGGATCGTCCGCTGCAGGCCCGAGGATATTCACGCAGGGCCCGCCGCACTCTTTCCCTTCCTCCGCCAGATCGGCAAGGATCCTGCCCGCATCTTCGTATCCGCTGTATTCGTCCTTCAGAAAGCCCGGGCTCGGAACATAGATGACAGGGCACTCGGGTGAGCTCAGGTCTGCGCAGACTCCTCCGATATCGTCGCCCGTTATCTCGGGCACGCATCCGCTGACGACGAATACTGCTCTGGGAGAATACAGCTGCTTTGCGAGACGCACGGCCTTTCTGATCTGGGATTCGCCGCCGTAGATCACCTCTCTGTCGCTCATCACGGTGGAGCTCTGGCGTATCGAGGCCATGTCGTTCATGAAATGAGGACCCAGGGTCCCGAAGTTGCACCCTATAACGGAATGGAACAGTACAACGCTGTCCTTTATCCCGTTGAGGGCGTGATAGCTTCCGAACAGCATACAGCTTTTTGACGGTCTCATATCTCTGCCTCCTTTTCCAGCCACATAAGCTTCCACATCTCCTTTGACGCGGTATGAGACACGTTCCCCAGCATCGTGAATTCGTCCGGGGAATAATCAAAGCGGTTGATGATAAGCTCATCTTTGGGAGAGCTGCGCTCGAGCCTTTCCGCAAGACGGGCGAGATTCCTCTCGTACGATTCGAATGAGAGCCCCGTCATGTCGGTGGAATCGGGGATCAGGCCCGCTCCGTGGCCCTCGTACCTGAAATCGTTGGACCCCACCACCGCGTCGCATCCGGAAAAGATCGCATCCATCTCCGAAGAGGACGGATTGACCGATACACTAGCCCCGGGAGCGTATTTTTCACACGCGCTGTAGATCTTGTCCATGAACTGCTGCTCCATCTGCTCCGTCATGTCCACGTCGCGCCTCATATCGTCATTGACTATTATCACGATGCTTTTTATATTCAGTCTGCAGTCCTCGGCGTAGTGCATGATCCTGTAGGGCGCGGTCTGGAATCCCCTGCATATGAGCGTAGCGGTGTATCCGGACAGTTTCGCAAGGATGCTCTCGCATCTCCGAGAGGTCTGAGACAGTCTTCTTCCGATCGCCTCCTCAAAGATATCCTCCCTGCCCAGCTTCTTTCCTATGTCGCGGTAGAATTCACAGATGCCGGAAAGGCCCTCGTAGCGCCCGCTGTCATTTATGTGAAGATATGGGGTCCCGAAACGGTCCCTCATGAGCCTTGCCCAGTGAATCCTCTTCACTATGTTCAGGGAGGCCGCCGGAGCCTTCGTCAGACGCTCCACCGATGCGGAGGGCAGCCATGTATTGACTTTGACTCCGCATTCTCCCAGGAAAGCCTCTATTTCCCTTAGAACAGCCTTTCCTTCGCTGCCCCATCCGACGGTCTCGATATTCACGCTGTAGGGTACGGCTTCGCAGGGCTCCATAAGCTGATCGACAAGGGCATACAGCAGTTCGGAAAAGCCGCATCCCCTCAGTTCGATCTCAAGATCGTCACCGCTTCCGAAGGGCATGGCGGCCAGTTCCTTGGCCCTGATTTTCGCGTAATTCTTATCCCGGTGGGAAAAGAGCTCGCTTTTCACCGCGACGACCCGCATGCCTTCGTCCCTCATGCGCTGTGCGATATCGATCAGATCCTCGTTAAGCACGTCGCTGACCGGAGTCGGGACGAGTATCAGCAGATCCGGGCGGTATCTTTCCCAGGCCTTCCTGGCTTCCTTTTCGAGTTTATCCAGACCTCCGTAGACTATCTCGGACTGGGTGAGGTCGCTGGATAATATATTGAAGAACGGCTGATGGCGTCTTCTGGCGGAGTTGCGGTAATGATACGCGCATCCGACTCCGCCGTGGATCATTACATAGACGTTCGACGCGATCTCCCCGGAAGCACCGATGCTTCCCGAGATCTTTCCGTTGACGCCGAACCGGTGCAGCAGGGTGGACGGATACATTTTCGTGTTCAGTTCGTCAAAAAAGATCTGATACATTCATTCCTCCTTATCCATGGGAGTGAACACTCCCTTCTGTACTGAATAGATCCTGTCACAGAAGCTTCTGCACAGGGTGCTGTTGTGCGAGACGAAAATAAACGCAGCGTCGCTTTCCCGCTGATATCGCTTCAGTATGTTGAGTATCTGCACCTGGGTGATGACATCCAGCATGCTGGTCGGCTCATCGAGTATGATCAGCTCCGGCCTGACGAGAAGTATCCTTGCCAGCGCCGCTCTCTGAAGCTCGCCTCCGGACAGCTGGGACGGCCGTCTGTACAGATGCTCTTCATATATTCCGAAGCCGGAAAGGTACTCCAGCATCTCGGAGTACTCGTAGGGCAGACCGTAGACTCTGTACGGTTCGGTCAGGCTCTTTATAAGCTCCAGCTGAGGATTGAAGGATGTTTCGGGATGCTGGAAGAGTATCTGTATCGAACGGCGGACCTCTTTCGGATACCTCATGGAGATCCTCTCGCCTTTGAAAAGGATCTGTCCCGAAGTCGGGGAGGTCAGTCCCGCTATCATCATTCCTAGGGTGGATTTGCCGCTTCCGCTCTCTCCGAAAAAGCCTATCGTCTCTGCCCGGTCGACGCTGACGCATGCACGATCCACTGCGGGAACACCGTGATTCCCCCGGTATATCTTGGTAAGGTCCCTGGTCTCACACAGCATATTTCCAACACCTCACTTTATGCCCGTTCACATCGGCAACGGGCGGCATTTCAGAGCATTTTTCCATGCATTCATGACAGCGCTGAGAGTATCTGCATCCTTTCACGTCCTCCTCGTGGGACGGCGCGAATCCCCTGTCGTCATATTTCATGCCGTTCTCCGGCATGGCGCTGATCATGTCCCTCGTATACGGATGGAGGGGATCGCCGATTATCTGCGAAGCGGTGCCGTATTCGACCTGTTGGGAAGCATACATCACGCATATGTCCTGAGCGACCTTCTGGGCAAAGGTCATGTCATGGGTGACCACCAGCAGAGTCTCGTCCTTGAGCCTGTTGAAAGTGTCGGTCACCAGAGCCACTCTCTTCTCGTCCAGTCCTTTCGTCGGCTCATCTGCCAGTATTATCCTGGCCCCGGCTGAAATGCCCATTGCGACCATGGCTCTCTGGCGCATCCCGCCGCTGAATGTATGGGGATAGCTTTTTGCAAGGCGCTCCTCGTCTCCGAGATTGAAAAACTTCAAAAGACCTATGCTTTTCTTTTCGGCTTCCCTGCGCGAGACCCCCCTGTGCTCCATGAGCGGTTCGCCGACCTGAAAGCCCACTTTCAGAAGGGGATTCATGCTGGCGCCTCCGCCCTGCGGGACATATGAGATTATGCCTCCTCTTATCTGCTGGAGCCTTTTTCTGTCCGCTTTAAGGATATCCTCGCCGTCGAGCAGTATCTCGCCGCTGATCGCCGCATTGGATGCCAGCAGCCGCATTATCGACAGCATAAGGATGCTCTTGCCGGAGCCCGTCTCGCCGACTATGGCGGTGCGGGAACCGTCCCTGAGAACCATGCTTACTCCGTCCACTGCCCTGACGCTGCTGGCCGATATGAATTCGACACTGACATTTTTTAACTCAAGCATCCGTACCGTCCTCCTTTCTCTGCGCTCCGTAGTATCCGATCAGCATGAAGCCCATGACGGAAAGGGCTATGCATAGGATCGGGGGGAGGTACCACCAGGTAAATCCCCTGATCACGCCTTTCTGATAGAAGGCGTAATGCAGGATGTTGCCCCAGCTCTTTTCGCCGTAATCCCCGAACCCGAGAAAACTGAGGGACGCTTCGGTGAGCATCGCGTTCGAGACGGAGAGAGCCGCCCTGGAAAGGATGACGTCTCTCAGATTGGGTATGAGATGCTTCACCATTATCACTCCGTCGGATACTCCCAGGGATTTTTCTATCTTTATGAAGGGCATCTCGCAAAGCTGTATGATCCTGCTTCTGAGTATCCTTGACGTTCCGGTCCAGGCGGTCAGGGCGATCGATATGATTATGCTGATCTTTCCCGGATTCAGATACGCCACGAGCAGAGTCGTCAGGGCGAGATTCGGCAGGCCCATCATCACGTTCGTAAAAGCCGTTATGAGCTTATCCGGCCATCCGCGGTAATAACCGGCGACGAGGGCTGTGGATGCGGCTATCACCGTGACTACGAGAGAGGTGAATACGCCGATCAGAAGGGATACCCTTGTGCCGTATAAAAGCTCCGAGAAGATATCCTGGCCGACGTCGTTCGTTCCGAGCAGATGGTCCGCGCTCGGCTTCTCGTAGGGGACCCCGTACTGGTACGGATCGCACGGCGCGATCACGGGAGCCAGGATCGCCGTGAGGGCAAGTATCCCGACTATTATTATCCCCGCAGTCATGGCAGGATTCATCCTGAACGTCCTTCTTGCTGCGCGTCCTGCTTTTTTCTCAGTATTCATCTATCGCATCCTTTACTCTGGGATCTATGAAGGAAATGACTATATCGGAAAGCAGCGTCCCGGCGACTATGCATACGGCGCTGATCATGAAACACAGCTGCGCCGTCGGATAGTCTCTGGAGTTGACAGCCGAATAGAAAAGATTTCCCATGCCCTTCCATCCGAAGATGACCTCCAGCATCATGGAACCTGAAAGCAGGCTCCCCAGCTGCATGCACAGGCTCGTGACATAGGGGACCATGGCGTTCTTCATGACGTGACGGAACAAGACCTTCTTTTCGGTCAGCCCCTTGGAATATGCGGTGGTCACATATTCTTCACTCCTTACCTGGGAGACGTTGCTCTTCATGAGAAGGAAATTGCCGGCGGTGCGGAACATCACCAGCAGGCACAGCGGGAGCGCCGCGTGCCACATGATGTCCAGGATCCTGGCTATGCCCGTGGAGGTCCCGTTCGTCATGCCGTTTACGGGGAACCATCCGTTTTTGAAAGCGAAGACCACCAGAAAAATGATCCCTATGCAGTATGTCGGGACCGTATTGACGAAAATCATGACGGGCGTCATTATCCTGTCGAAGGCACCTCCCGGCTTCCATCCCGCCAGGACTCCCGCCACCGCCCCGAGGAAACCGCCTATTATAAATGTGGGAACGGACAGTATCAGTGTCCATCTTGCGCACGAGAGCACATTGTCCAGCACCGGCAGATGGTTGGAATACGCTATGCCGAAGTCCAGAGTGACTATGCTCTTCAGGTACTTCAGATACTGCTTCCACAGCGGGTCGTTCAGCCCGTAGAGCTCCGCTATATGTTCCAGCTGCTTCGGGGAGTCCTCCAGCAGCTCGTAATACCTGTCGGCTCCTACCAGATGGATGAGAGTGTCTCCCGGCATGAACCGCACCATCAGAAAGCTGACGGTCACGATCGCGAAGACGGTGAGTACAGCTATCAGCGATTTTTTGATTATTCTTTTCAGCATGGGCACCTCATGAAACAAAGGGCAGGGTAATGCCCCTGCCCGTATTTTTTACCGATGTCACTTGTTGGTAAGCTGATAGAACGTTTCCGCGTGGACAACGCCTACAGCGTCCATATTGACGAAACCTTCATATTTGTCCGTGCGGTACGGGAAGAAGCATTTCTCCCAGCACAGAGCGAAGGCGAACAGGTCGTTGCTGGCAAGATGCTGCAGCTCTTTCACCGCCTCGAGATACTCATCGTTGCTCTTGGCGTTCATGAGCTTGACGTATGCCGCGTTGAGCGCGGGATCGTTATAGCTTCCGCCCCAGTTCATCGCTCCGCTTCCGACGATCTCACGGTTCAAAAAGTACCAGAAGCATGTACGGTACGCGGCGACTCCGCTGGTCGTATATCCGATGAACAGATCGTACTCGTTGTCGGCGACCATCTTGTCGTTGACTTCCTCGCTCGCCAGAGCCTCGGTGTCAAAGTATGCGTTTACTCCTACGGCCTTGAGGTTGTCCGCCATAAGCTGGCCGATCCTGGTGTAAAGGTCGTTTCTCGACGGTGACAGCTGGGACGTTATCCTGTAGGTGAACGGCTTGCCGTCCGGCAGTTCCCTGAACCCGTCCCCGTCGGTATCCTTGAATCCCGCATTGTCGAGAAGTCTCTTGGCTTCTTCGGCATCCTGATAGAACATCCAGAGCGAACCGTCAAATCCCGCGCAGGCTCTCGGAAGGATGCCGCTGCCGGGGATCTCGCCGTATTCGCCGTTGATCAGCTGGGTGATGAGCTTCCAGTCGAAGCACTTCAGCGCTGCCTCCCTGAATTCATGATACTGGTTCGCGTCTCTGTTCATGCCGAAGGTGACCTGGTTGCAGCCTGTATAGTCGCTCATGCCGGGTTCAATATTGTCCTTGCCGCTGATGACATCAAGCAGAGTGTAGGGGATCGGATTGGCATACTCGTACATTACGTCGATTTCTCCGTTGGCGAGGGCCATAAGCAGAGCATCCTGATTGGAGTAGCTTCTCAGAGTGATCTTGTCCACAGTTATCTCACCGAGATAATCGTTTTCGGGAACGGCTTCGTACTGGATGACGCCGGCCTCCTTATTGACGTTGACCACCTTGTACGGGCCGCATCCTATCATCGCATCCTCGCCGGTGTATGTGGAATAATCGTCGACTTTCTCCCACACGTGCTTGGGGATCACGAAGTACGTGAGGTTCGCGTTCTTGACATAATAGAACGCATCGGGCTGCGAGAATACCAGCGTTACCTGATTGTCGGCATCGACCCTGATCTCGCTGAGGTTCCTCAGCGCCTTCTGCCCGTAAACGTCCCTCATGAACTCAAAGGTGAATACCACGTCGTCCACCGTCACGGGGACCCCGTCATGCCATACCTTGTCCGTGGGGAATACCATAGTCAGCTCTTTCGAATCATCGCTGATCTTATAGCTTTCCAGGAAGTACGGCTGCATCGTGCCCTCGTTGTCGGGATAGAAGAAGTTCGCATAGACCACTGAGTTGTAGTTGAGCCTTCCGAAAGATCCGGACTGATCCAGGATGCTCAGACCCTCGATCTGCTTGGTGGTCCCGATAACCAGCTCGTCAACATGACCGCCTTTCTTTCCGGCACCTCCGCCGCCGTTTCCGCATGCCGCCGCGCCGATGATGGACAGGACCGCCAGCACGAAGCACAGGAACCGTTTCGTACACTTTTTCATTCTTTGTTTCTTCTCCTTTTTCTTTCTGTTCATGCCGCCGCCGGAAAAGAAAAATCCGTATACGGGTATACGGAAAAAGATCCGGACCCGGCTGTGGCAGGAACGGTCCGGCAAAACCGCGTATCTGTCTTATCCCGTTCAACGGGCATCACAGTGACCTGCTCGAGGAGGATCGCACTCGCTTCCGCTTAGGTTCTGCCGTATGATTATTTTAAATGTACATATATCATTATATCCTGCGGTATTGAGAATATGCAAGAATTATGAAACAATTAACAGATCGATTTCTTAGGATGAAAAAAGCTATAACAGGCTAAAGCGCCCGGTACGCCTGTGTCCCTGTCGCGGATAAGAGAATATCTCCTGATAGCAGGCCCGGCGCGGCGCGGACAGATATTGAAACCGGCTTTGAATACTGCATTAATATTCGAAAACAGACTGTGGTCCAATGCCTTGCTGAAAAAAACAGCGCAGCCTGGGGCATTTAGTTACCGAGTAAGCTGAATGCATGCGAAAAGAGCCCCGGAGTTTCCCGATACATTGACAAAACATTGTATCGGATTGTAAAATATATCAGAAATAAAAAGGAGAATACAATGGATTACGCTGCAGAATCGCTGAAGATGCATGAG
>JAIKVR010000062.1 GCA_024685545.1 Eubacteriales bacterium
GGGGCTCTGAGCTACGGTCAGAAAAAAAGAGTCACCATCGCCTCTATCCTGGTCTATGACCCGGAGATGATCATCCTGGACGAGCCGACGGCAGGGCAGGACCTCGGACACTATACCGAGATAATGGAATTTTTAAAGGACGTCAATTCAAGAGGCGTCACGATCCTCATGATCACTCATGACATGCACCTCATGCTCGAGTACTGCGAAAGAAGCGTGGTGCTGCTGGACGGCAGGATCATCGCTGATGACAAGCCGGAGAACATACTGACCGACCAGGATATAATAGAAAAGGCGGCTTTAAAGGAGACCTCGCTGTATGAGCTGGCCATAAAGTGCGGGATCGATGACGCGGGCGGCTTCGTGGGTACCTTCATCAATGACGACAGGAGGAAAAGGGGCCATGAATAACTTCTTCAATTACATAGACAGGCCTTCTCCCGTGCATTCGCTCACCGGCGCGACCAAGCTGACCTGTCTCGTACTGTGGACCTTTGCAGCCATGACCACCTTCGACACCAGGTATCTCGGTTTTCTTATAGTGCTTGGAATAATCGCCTTTGCCGTGTCGAAGATCAGGTTCTCCGATATCAAGGGGACGCTGCTTTTCACCATGGGCTTCATGATGCTTTCCGCCATAATGCTCTTCATCTTCTCCCCGGAACACGGGGTGGAGATATACGGCACCAGAAACGTTATCTGCGAGCTGCCGGGAAAATATGCCCTGACAAAAGAACAGCTCTTCTATCAGCTCAACGTGATACTGAAGTATTTCGCCTCAATGCCGGTGGTGATCCTGTTCGTGTCCACTACGCAGCCCAGCGAGTTCGCCGCCAGCCTGAACCGCATCGGCGTAAGCTACCGTATCGCCTATTCCGTATCCATAGCCCTGCGCTATATCCCCGACATCACCAAGGAATACCGCGAGATATCCAAGGCCAATCAGGCCAGGGGCATCGAGATGGACAGCCGGAAGATAAGCCTGATGAGCCGGCTGAAGAACGCCGCAGCGATAATCTTTCCCCTCATCATGTCCTCCATGGACCGCATCGAGATCATTGCCAATGCAATGGAGCTGCGCCGTTTCGGAGAGAAGCCCAGGCGCACCTGGTACAGCGCGAGGGCGTTTAAGGCGGGGGATTACATCTGCATGCTGCTGTGCGCGTGTCTGTTGGGCATAACCGTGATTTTGATTAAAATAAACGGTTCGCGCTATTATAATCCCTTTGTGTGAACCGCATTAGTGTATAATTGCCTCAGGTGGTAAATCAAATGAACTTATTCACTGTAGCAAAGATCAGAAAGATCGTAAAGAACATGAGCGAGGAAGAAAAAAGAGAGATAATCGAATGCCCTTCCGCGCAGTGGCTCAAGGAGAAGACGGCCTCGTACGGCATAGAGATAACCGACGAGGAGGCTTCCATCGCCTATGAGTACATAAAGAACGGCAAGTTCGTAAACTACATCTGACGCTCAATGAAGGACGGCATCAAAAGATTATCCGGACTGAAGAACATCGGGATCGCCTTTATTTGCTGCTATCTCCACTTCATCACCGAGGTGCTCTGCTTCTATTACCTGACGAAGGCGACCAGGGGAGTGCTGAACGCGTGGATGATCCCCTTCGTCTATGATGGCCTTGCCTTCGTACCTCAGGGCATCATCGGATATGCAGCCGACAAGCGCCCGGGACTGGCTCTCGCGATACCGGGCTTTATGCTCATGCTCGTCTCTCTGAGCGTCTTCGGCTTCACGTCCGTCAATATCTACGTCTCCCTCATCCTCATGTGCCTCGGAAATGCCCTGGTGCACGTGGACGGCGCGGAGGCGACTCTGAAAAACAGCTTCGGAAAGCTGTCCCACAGCGCCATCTTCGTCTCGGGGGGATCCTTTGGAGTCATCACCGGACGCGTCCTGGCGCTGTATGATGTCCCGGTATGGTTCGTTCTTCTCATGGGCATCTCCGCGGCCCCGTTCATCGCAGCCTCCTTCGGCTATAAGGGGACCAAGGTCGCAGAGGCTGAAGGATTCGATTACGTCAGGACCGGCATATCCCCGCTTTTCGCTGCCGCTGCAGCAGTGGCAGTCGTGATCATCAGGGGCTACATGGGATACGGCATACCGACATCATGGAACAAGACGCTGATACAGTCGGTATACATGTTCGTTATAATGGGGCTCGGCAAGGCGCTGGGAGGCATACTCTCTGACGCTTTCGGGATAAGGAAGGTGGCCTTTGCCTCGACTCTGCTGGCCATACCCTTTCTGTGCCTCGGGGACGGTTACATGTTCGTCTCGCTCACAGGCGTCATGTTCTTCTCGATGACCATGTCCGTAACGCTGGCCATACTTGTGTCCGTCATGAGCGACTCGCCCGGTCTGGCGTTCGGGCTGACCACGATAGGGCTGTTTCTGGGCACCGCGCCGATATTCTTCGTGCGCCTGGCCAGGGGAGCCGATATAGCTTTCATCTCGGTAATGTCGGCAGTGTGCTCGCTGCTGCTGACCCTGGTATTGAAGGAGCCGGAAACATGATAAGACTGGTATTCGACCCGCGGTTCATTTCCGCACACGCTGCTCTTTTCTGGGGCTATCTGACAGCGGTAGCACTCCTTACCGCCGCTGCGTTCATCATTTCATTCAGGCGTCTGAAGAGATGAACGTCGTCGCCGAGCTTCCGCGTATAATGGCAAGGTGCCTTATATGCACCGTGCTGACCGAGACTGCCGGTGCAGCCGCACTGGGGATAAGGGATAAGACAGACTTTCTCAACGTCGTCCTGGTCAATATCATGACCAATCCCGTTGTCGCTGCGCTGCCTGTGTATATGAACATAAGATACGGGCTGAAAGCCCGCAATCTGACGCTGGCCGTACTGGAAGCATTCGCGGTGCTCTCCGAGGCGGCGGTATATAAAAGGTATCTGAGTTATGACAGGATACGTCCGCTCGTACTGTCGATCGCACTCAACGCCGTGTCTTATCTCATCGGCGTTATCATAAACAGACTGTAAGCATAAATTTTACTGGGAGGAAATATGAAAAAACTGTTTATTCTTCTTCTGACGATCATGATCGTCTTGTCTGGCAGCACCGTTCTTGCCGATATGGGCGCACCCGCCATAGACCCTTACGACGCGAAGATAGTCAATAAAAACGGTGCGGATTACTACAAATGGGGCAACAACGGCCTTGCGAAGGAAGGCGAGCTGAAGTCCGGCGTCATACTGACCATAACATATGAGGAGATAGTAAACGGCGAATACTATGCCAGCTTCAATTTCGACAACGGATACTATTACGTGAAGTGCTCGGATATCGAGGCGACCGTTCCTTATGACAACACCAGGATACCCACCGCGGTCCAGTGGTCCGGCAGCGTAGAGGGCGACCACGCCGTCACGGTCTTCAAGGGACCTTCCTACGGCTACGGCAAAACCGACTTTGTCATCCCGAAAGGGGAAGTCTTCAACATCACGGGCATCTCCACCGAATATCAGTCCACCGTGGGCTGGTTCTACATCACTTACCGCGGACAGCACGGATGGGTGGAGAACGTATTCGACTACACGGGATTCAAGGTCAACCAGTATCCTGTCGAGGACAAGGATCCCGGAGGAAATCAGGATCCGGGAAATCAGGATCCCGGAAATCAGGGAGGCGGAGGAGGAGAGGTCGTCGATCCCCCGAAGAATCCCGTCGGCAGAGTTCTCATGTTCGTCATCGGCGCCGTAGTGATCGGACTGGCGGCATTGATGGTCATAATGACCGTCAATAAGGGCAAAAAGACCATCGACATGTCCTGATGAGGCGAGGAGGGAAGAAATGAGCATTCTGAGAGATAAATCCTTAGCCACAACAGGCAATCTGAAGATAGACTGGGTATATGACCATATGCCCATCTGCGCTCTGATCGAAGAGCGCTTCAAAAAAGAAAGACCCTTTGAGGGACTGAAGATAACCACTTCGATCCATCTGGAGGCCAAGACGGCGCGCACCGCGCTGCTGCTGGCCGCCGGAGGAGCCGAGGTCCACGCCACGGGAAGCAACCCGCTTTCGACCCAGGACGACGTAGCTGCCGCTCTGGATTCCAGAGGAGTGAACGTTTACGCCTGGTACGGCGCCACGGAGCAGGAATACCACGATCATCTGGTCGCGGCTCTGTCCTGTAGGCCCGACATCATGATAGACGACGGAGGGGATCTGACCCATATCCTCTGCGAAGAGAGACCGGACCTTGCGGTCAATCTTAAGGGAGGCAGCGAAGAGACGACCACAGGCGTGCTCAGACTAAAAGCAAGAGCCGCTTCTGCCGAAGGCCTGCCTTTCCCGATGGTCTGCGTAAATGATGCGATGATGAAGTACATGTTCGACAACCGCTACGGCACCGGTCAGAGCGTCATGACAGCCATCATGGCTTCCACCAACCTGGTCGTAGCTAGCAAGACCTTCGTCGTAGCGGGTTACGGATGGTGCGGCAAGGGCGTTTCCATGAGGGCAAAGGGCATGGGGGCAAGAGTCATCGTCACGGAAGTCGACCCTGTCAAGGCCGTCGAAGCCGTCATGGACGGCTTTACTGTGATGACCATGGAGCAGGCCTCTCCCCTGGGCGACGTCTTCGTCACCGTAACTGGCTGCAAGGACGTCATTCGCATGGAACATATCGAAAAGATGAAGGACGGAGCCATCCTGTGCAACGCGGGCCATTTCGACGTTGAGGTGGCCGTGGCCGAGATGAGGAAGGCCGCCCTGAACACCTATACCGCGCGCAACAACATCGAGAGATTCGAATTTGACGGCGGCCATTACGTCTATCTGCTGGCGGAGGGCAGGCTGGTGAACCTGGCCGCTGGCGACGGACATCCCGCGGAGATCATGGACATAAGCTTCGCTCTTCAGGTGCTGTGCGCCGAATACCTGGCGAAGAACGCCGACAAGCTCGAAAAGACCATCCAGGAGGTCCCGGGAGACATAGACAACTGGGTCGCCGAGATGAAGCTCGAGACCATGGGCGTGAAGATCGACCGTCTGACCGACGAACAGTACAGATACATCCATTCGGCGAACTGAGAATATGAAGTTATTAAAGAATATCCGGCTGTATACCGGCGAGGAATACTTCGAAAAAGGCGCGGTCGCCTTTGATGAGGACGGGATCGTCTACGCGGGCGATCAGAGCGCTGTCCCAGGCGATATCCGCGCGGACGTGATCGACGGAAGGGGAGGGCTGTGCATGCCTCCTATGGTCAACGCCCACACCCACGCGGCCATGGTGCTGCTAAGGGGCGTGGCCAGCGACGAGAATCTGAACGACTGGCTGGACAAGGTGGTCCCCATCGAAGAGAAGTACGATCCGCAGATGATCCATGACGGTACGATGCTCGCCATCGCCCAGATGATAAGGACCGGCACCTCCGCCTTTGCGGACATGTATTACCACATGCACTCGGTCATCGATACCGCGCTCGAGACCGGCATCAGGGTGAACATAACCCGCGGAAGCTCCTCAAGGGAAGGCGTCGATTCGCACGTAGGCTGGTTCAGGGATTATGACGGTGCCGCGAACGGCAATATCCGCGTATATATGGGCATACATGCCGAGTATACGAGCGATGAGGATATCGTCTCATATGCCGTCGGCACAGCCGCTTCTCTCGGAACCGGGATACACGTGCATGTGTCCGAGAGCGCGTACGAGGTCGCAGGATGCCGTGAACGCCACGGCTGCTCTCCGGTCGAATACTTCGACAGGCTCGGAGTATTCGGACTGCCGACTATAGCCGCCCATTGCGTTCATCTTACGGACAGCGATATCGCGCTTCTGGGTGAAAGACGCGTGAACGTCGCCCACTGTCCGGTGAGCAACCTCAAGCTGGGCAACGGCATCGCGAATATAAAGGAGCTTGCGGAAGCTGGAGCCAATATCGCGGTCGGTACCGACGGGGCCTCCAGCAACAACAGCCTGGATATGTTCAGGGAGACCAAGGCCATGAGCCTTCTGGCGAAGGGCAGCCTTGAGGATCCCAAGGCAATGAACGCCGCCGAGTCTCTGAGATACGCTTCGTACAACGGCTACAGAGCTTTGGGCTTCAACAACGCGGGACTTTTGAAGGCGGGCATGGATGCGGACATGATCGTCCTTGACAGCGGCAGCTTCAATATGTTCCCGGGAGTCGACCCGGTGGCCGACGCGGTCTATTCTGCAACGGGCGAGGATGTGACGCTCAACATAGTAAACGGCAAAGTCCTGTACGCCTTCGGCGAGTTCAAAACGCTCGATATAGAAAAGGTCAGAAAGGAAGCTTACGCGACCGCCTGCGGGCTTGGCATAGTGTGATATGTTCAGAGAAATGAGAAGATCCGGCCAGGCGCTCGGCAAAGAGGAATGTGTTGAGATACTGAAAGGAGCCACTCACGGCGTCCTGGCTCTGCACGGGGACGATGACTATCCCTACACGGTGCCGATGAGCTATGTGTACGCAAACGGCAGGCTGTATTTCCACGGAGCCAAAAGCGGGCACCGGTTTGACAGCGTGATGAAGGACGATAAGGCTTCATTCTGCGTGGTCGCCATGGACGACGTCATTGCTGAGAAGTACACCACTCTTTATAAAAGCGTCGTCGTCTTCGGGCGCATCCGCGTCCTGACCGAAAAAGACGAGATAATATCGTCAGCGGATACCCTGGCAAGAAAGTATTATCCCGGCGATACTCCTCAGGGGAGGCGATCCGAGATCGATAAGGAATTCGCCCGCCTGATGATGTTCGAGATGACCGTGGAGCATATGACGGGCAAGCAGGCCAGGGAGCTGATGTCCAAAACGCAATAACGAAAAACTGAATAAACGGGCTTGATGAGGTGACCATCAAAAGTTTGACTTCTGAGGGTCACCTCTTTTTTTGTCCATCCACATAACCACTGATTTGGACGTCAACCTGACAAAGACTGAAACGTAAAGAAAGGGATAACGCACGAAGAAGTGTGCGCACCATCCTTTTCTTTTAATTTGATGTCTATTCGATTTTTCTACTCTTATTATTTCCGATAGCAATTAATGCCACTTGGTGCTTTCTAAATGCCTCTTGGTTGAAGTTTTGGGACAGAACAGAATAATTCTGGTATTCTCCTATCGAAACTTGAAAACAAAGTCGAAAGGAGTTTGACATTATGGAACTTGAGATGATTAATCTGTCCAAACGATTTGGAAAAAAAGAAGCTGTCAAATGTACAAATGCCCGTCTCACACCCGGGATTTGGGGACTTTTAGGTGCTAATGGGGCAGGGAAAACCACCATGATGAGAATGATGGCGGGTATTCTGGATCCTTCTAATGGGCAAGTCACATATTGCGGGAAAGACATCAGGAATAACAGCCTGTATCGATCCGCTTTTGGATTTCTTCCGCAAGAGATACAATTCAGCAAAGATCTGGCGGTAATAGATTATCTGAACTATGTAGCCGCACTTAAAAATGTTCCTCCGAAGTTAACAAAAACACGAATTGACAATTTGCTTTCTATCCTTACGCTTGAAGATGTGAGGAAGAAAAAGATCGTAAAGTTATCTGGGGGAATGAAGAGAAGAGTCGGTATTGCACAGGCTATGCTGAATGACCCGTCCGTTCTCATACTTGATGAACCTACTGCAGGGCTTGATCCCGGAGAGCGTATTCGATTCAGAAACTTTCTGTCTGCTAATTCTTCTGAAAAAATCATTATTCTCTCTACCCATATCGTTTCTGATCTTGAGGATATTGCGGACAATGTCATGATTATGAAGGATGGCGAACTAAACAGAACTGTAAGCAAAAATGAATATGATGACCTTGAAAAGCTGTATATAAGCATCTTTATGGAGGAGATAAACAAATGAGATTGTATGCGCAGGAAATAAAAAGGATTCTGAAATCAACCAGAGGAAAGGTTGTTATTCTCCTTGCCCTTATTGTCCCGATTCTTATGGCGCTACTCGCCAGCGAGTTTAACGATGCAAATTACCTTGATACAAACGGCGACATCGTTTCCCTGCATGGAAGATCTGCGATCCTGTTCATTAAAGAAAACAGCGCAGAAGGAAATGGGAAGGTAACGGTCGATCGGCTCAAAGATGCGCTGCTAAAATATCAATCCCTATACGAAGAATATGGCATAGACCCGCTGGGAAACGAATATCCTCTTGACCTCTACTGGAAAGAAGTTCAGCCAATCAGACCGCTTCTGCGCATGATTACGCAAACATACAGTACGCAAAAAGAAAATATCGATTTGCGAAATATGTCTGTAGATACACTCGACTCTTTCTATGAAGACGTTAAGGACAGATTAATATATGCCATGGAATCTGATCAGGAACTGCAATACCCTGCTATAATAAGCAAGGCGCAGCAGATGTTTCAGAAAGTCAATATACCGTTTTATGTTTCTCATGGCTATACAAGAGATGCCTTTGATTACATTGAATTTGCTATTCTCTTTTTGGTTATTCTCAGTGTAATTTTGGCTGCACCTGTGTTTTCAGAAAGATACAGCTCAGGCGAAGACAGCGTTCTCAGGTGCACATTATTCGGGAGAGGACAATTGGTAAGAATAACGGTTTTAGCAGAGCTGACCATAGTGACTGTGATGTATTTTATCGGAATCGGATCACACCTGCTCATATCAGACATGATGTTCGGAACTGATACACTTAAAGAATCAGCGCAAGTCCTATATACCGTATATTCCCTTCCAAATATGAATCTGCTTGAATTGCAAATCGTACTCGCTCTTGCCGGATGGCTTTGCTGCATGGCTGTAACTGCTATGTCATTATGCATTTCAGCACTGTTAACTGAATCTTCAACGTCGATGACACTGTCCCTGTTGATTGTAATTCTGCCAACTCTCCTGTATTCAATAAGCGGAGGAGCAAACTGGTTGCTTGCTCTTTTACCATCTGCCTCGGTAGGATTGAGCAATAACATGTTGATGAGTCTTGTGGATCTGAGATTTCTTATACTTGGAGATAAGGCATTCTGGTATCCGGCGATTCTCGTTTGCAACGCTATTGTTGAATTTTTCCTTTTTGTCGGGATAACGCATTTGGCATATTCCAGACATCAGGTTACCAAATAATTAGATCCGATGAGGAGAGTCTAAGATAATATGAAGGTAATAATTCGGGTTGATTCCGCAATAACAGATGAGTATGCAGAATTTCATGTGAGAGAGATTACAGAAGAGGTTTCAAGAATCGCAGAGATTATCGAGAAAAGTAATAGCATATTAACCGGAACGGATGAGTTTGATCGAACTATTATTATTCATCCTACTGAAATTGTGGCTGTTCATGCTGATAAGAAATGGTGCAGGATTATTACAGATACTGCAGATTATAGCTGTCGAAAGCGTCTGTATGAACTGGAGCAACTACTTGGTCCTGAATTCATAAGAATATCAAAATCAATCATTGTACGCATAAGTAAAATCAAAAGTGTGGAGGCTGTTTTTAACGGAATGTTGCTTCTACGCATGAAGAATGGATCCAGGGAGTATGTTTCGAGGACATACCTGCAGAACCTGAAATCGTATTTGGGGATATAAGGAGGTTATCATGAAAAATATCATTCTAAAAAAGATCTGGAATGGTATCTTGTACGGCAGTGCCATGTTTGCTCTTTCGCTCTTGCTGATCGATTACGTATTTGACAATTGGCTGACGGTATTTCCGCACCAATACACAAGGATCGTTTTGGGTGCAATCTGCATTGGGGTTGGCTTTGCCCTTTCTTCTATGATATATGAGGAAGACCGTATGCCGTTTTTCAGCAGGACATTGATACAATTATTGATTTGCGCTGTTACGGTATTGTTGGCCTTTGTAATATCCGGGGGAATGCCTGATGGACCGGGGTTCGGAATTGGGAGTATATTTGTTCTGGTTGAAATAGGTGTTGGATTTGCATTCTGGATTGGGAGTATAGTATTTTTCTTTCGAGAAGCCCGAAAAATCCAAAATAAGCTATCTGAGTAAAAAAGCCAAAGATTTTTGTACGCACCCTCTAATTTAACAAAGTTTGTGTTTACTATCCAATATCTTAAAAGGTCAAGTATGCCTTTGGTACAGCCAAACTAATCGAAATAACGGAAATGCTGACATGTTTAATAAGGTGCCCCCAAAAGCTAGACTTTTGGGGGCACTTCAAAGATACAAACCGGTATTTCATTTGGCTTTCCCTGTCAGGCAGGTGCCTGTATTATCAGGTAAGCAATACTTACTGAATATACGCCTTTGTACCGCTGTTTTTTCCTTTAAGTGGATAGCTTTAATTCTCTTCGGTATCGTCTTCCTTCTTTTCTTCGGTCTGTTCCCTTTTGGCGTACTTGGCAACTACGTCACCCAGCTTGTCCTTAGCGTCTTCGATGACATCGGAGAACTTGTCTCCGTATTTGTCGGAAAGCTCTCCGAGCTTCTTCTTGGCCGCATCGTAGAATTCCTTCAGATCGTCCGAAACATTGTCCGTCCATTTGTCGAGGGCACCGGCGGCTTTGTCCGTGAATTTGTCCACAGCGTCTCCCGCTTTGTCCTTGAGCTCGCCGTAAAGGTCGCCTGCCTTGTCTGCTACCTTTTCAGCGGTCTCCTTGCCCTTTTTGGCTGCGTCGTCCGTTAACTTGTCAAGGGCGTCTCCGGCTTTGTCCGCGAACTTGTCGATGGCCTCACCGGCTTTGACCTTCAGCTCGCCGTACTTTTCAGCAACGGCCTTGACAGCCTTGTCTGCGGCTTCCTTGCCCTTTTTGGCTGCGTCGTCCGCCCATTTGCCTATCGCTTCACCCGCTTTTCCTGCCCACTCGTTGATGGCCTTGGATGCGGAATCCTTGACCTCGGCATACTTTGCCGTGTACTTCTTGAGGAGGACCGAGAAGTTGTCCTGTGCTTCCTTCACGACATCGGATACCTTGTCCCCGAGCTCTTCCTTGACTTCGGAGAGCTTGTCCATGGCATCCTTGGAAAAATCCTCGAAGTCCTTCTTGAGCTCTTCCTTATTCTCATCTACGGTCTCAGCAACGTCGCTGTTCTGTTCTTCGTTCATCATTTCTTCGTCCATTTATAATAATCCTCCTATCATAATTTACTGATAATATAATATCCTTTTCCAGTTAAATGACAATCCATAAATACGTTAATTTTCCGTTAAATACACCGTTCCCTGAGCCTGAAGACGATATCCATGAAGCTTCTGACATAGCTCTCGTTCACTTCGCCTGTCGCGCTGTGGCCGTCCTTCAGCCAGCTGCCTATGATCCCTCCGTCAGCGATTGACAGCTGGGAGAATGCGTTCATATCATTGAGCCCCGCCCCGACGATCAGTGGGAAATCCCCCAGTATGCCCCGGAACTCTCTGATCTTGTCCTCGTCAGTGCTGACGCCCGTCGCCTCTCCGGTCACTACTACGGCGCCGCAGCGCTCCTTGGACAGCCCCAGATCCTCTCCAAGGCTCCTGCCGGAGAGCACGGGCTGGTATTTGAACCGGACCCCGCCCATGATTAGGACGCCGTTTTTCTTCAGTTCTTTCATCATCTCACCGTAGGCGTTGTCGGCATCCTTAGGCAGGTGGCCGCATACGGAATCTACCTGTATGAAGGAAGCTTTGTATTCAAGGGCTGCCTGCATGCTCATCTCAGGTTCGTCCAGTATGTTTACCCCGTAGATCCTGTCCGGATATTCGTCCCGCAGGAATCCAAGCGCCTGGTACACGTACGAAACGCTGCCGAAATAGTCTTCTACGATCACCGCGTCCACACCGCTGCGGTAGTAGATGCCGATCTCCCTCTCCCAGCGCCGGCGCTTGTCCTCGCCCGAATAGCCTTTCAGATGCACCATCGCCATCACCGGTTTATTGATTCTGAACACTTCACTGAATTCCATGCACTGCCCCCGTGTCTGATAACCAGGATTTGATATAATATTCTACATAACAGGAGAGTGAAAATGGAATACCTTGCAGGCGGTTATACGATGATTTCTGATATTTACGGCCTTGACGGCACCGTACGCATGAACGACGCCGGAGGGAGCGCCTACGCCGTCGGGGGAATGCGGCTGTGGCGCGACAGCGTGGGATACGTCGGCACCGCCGGGAAGGATTTCGATGAATTCTTCGGAAGATTCTACCGCGATAACGGGATAGCTCTGTTCATGGAGTTCCCATTGGAAGAGACTCTTCACTATGATCTGCATTACGCTGCTGACGGCTCATGGACGGAAAGCTGCCTGAAAGGGGAGGAGTACGAGAATGAGGCTCGTGCCACAGGCGCCCTGACTGTTGAGATGTTCTCAAAAGGGATCGATCGTGACATGAAGGGCGTTTATCTCGAAGCGGCAATGAATACCGATATCGTTCACCGCTTCAGAGAGCTCAAATGCGCGATCGGAAATGCAAGGCTGATGTGGGAGATAGAGGCGGGCGACCTGTACGAGCCGTCCCTGAAAGATGAAATACTCAGGCTCATCCCGCAGGCGGACTGCTTTTCCATCAATATGAACGAAGGGAAAGCCTTCTTTGACACGTCTGACGAAAAGGAAGTCATGAAGAGCATAGACAGGATCGGAAAGCCGTGCTTTCTGAGGGCAGGGGAGGCGGGAGCCTGCTGGATCGAAGAAGGCAGAGGGGTCTTCGTGCCGTCCTATGGAGCGGACACGTCGGTCGATTCGACCGGCTGCGGAAACGCCTCCACAGCCGCAGCCCTGATCGGCTTTGCGGAAGGGTTTTCCCCTTCAAAAACCGTCGCCATGGCCAATATCTCGGCATATTACAATTCGCGCTGCCACGGACTGTATCCCTTATATGACATGTCTACGCGGATTCAGGCTGAAAAAGAGTCGCTCAGTCTGATGGAGCTCAGCCGGGAGTTCCGTGTCAGTGACCTGTGAGACGGCATACCTCTGCCGGTCGCATGCCATATGAGAAGCTGTTTTGATGAAAATAGGCAAATCACAGTTTTGTCTTAATGAGAGCAGCTTTCAGGCTGCCTTTGTCTGAGAGGAGAAATAATATGGATCTGAGCAACGTATATTTCGTTATCGGAACATCGTACGCAGGCAAGTCCACGATCGTCAAAAATCTCGCCAGAAAGCATCGCGGCATCGCGCTGGAAGAGAACTACCATGATGCCAAGCTGCCAGAACTGGACAGCAGGGAGTTTCCGGGTCTGACATATACCCGGGATATTGAGGACTGGCATGAGTTCATCCGCCGCACGCCGGATGAATATGTCAGCTGGCTAGACAGCACGACAAAAGAATGCGAGATCGTCGAATTGCAGATGATCGAAGAGCTTCTGGCAAAGCCGGAAGCAAAGGGAAAGATGATCTTCGTGGATACCAATATATGCATCGAGACACTGCACAGGATCTCTGATACGGCTCATGTTCTTGTGATGCTGGCCGATCCTGAGATCGGGATAAACCGTTTCTTTGACCGGCCTGACCCGGAAAAACAGTTCCTCTACAGGCTCATGCTGGAAGAACCGGATCCTCAGGCGGCACTGGACAACTATCGTGAGATACTCACGCGGATATGCTCGAAAGAAAGATACGACGAACTTCTGCATTCCGGGTTCAGGGTCATCTTCAGAGATGAGGACCGGAGCCAGGAGGAGACGGTCCGACTTGCCGAAGTGATCTTCGGTATCTCATGATGGTCTGCATTCCAGATGAAATCTGCCGAGCGGAACGGTTATTTGCCGTACGGGCTTTTACGGAATGCTATATTGACGGTATTTGGAACAAAGAATCGGAGAAGGAACGGCTGACCGAGATACAGCTGCCGATCGAGTGAACGATCCCCCTTTTGCAGTCTGCAGAATTTCATTATCTTTCGGCGACCGCACGTATATCGTATATAAAAAAACGTACTACGGGCATGGCATTCGCTTTGCGTTAAAGGCGTTAATAGTGAAAGCAAAAAAACAGACAGGCATAAGTCTGTCTGTTTTTTCAGAAACAGCTCATTTTTTCTGCCCTACAAAGAGCAGCCAGTCGCCCATTTTCTGTTCATAGAGCAATTCGATCCCGTTTTTATCAAATGCGGAGCGCACGTCATCCGCGCTGTCCTCGATGATCCCTGTCGCGATTAAATACCCGCCGCGGGAGAGCACTTTATCAGTCTGTTCGGATAGCTTGCAGATCGTGCCGGCAAATATATTCGCTGCGATCACGTCCACCGGGGAAGTGATCTTATCGGCCAGATCTCCGCAGTAAACTGTCATCCTGTCGCTCACTCCGTTAATCTCGGCGCATCTCTCGGATGCTTCAACGGCCTGCGGATCTATATCGATGGCTATGACTTTTTTCGCTCCCAGCTTCGCTGCGGCGGCGGAAAGAATACCGCTCCCGCTGCCTATGTCCGCAAGCACCTCAGCATCCGGAGCAAAACGCTCCAGGGCCAGAAGCGCAAGCCGCGTGGTCTCATGCATTCCGCTGCCGAATCCCAGCCCCGGGTCTGTTATGACTGTTATCCTGCCTTCTCTGTCGCCCTCCTCCCAGACCGGCCGGATATAGAGTCTCTCACCGAGTTCAAAGCCTTTGAAATAGTCTTTCCAGTTGAACTCCCAGTCCTCGTCACTGACGGTCTCAGAAGAAACTGTTATGTCAGAGAATAGCGTGTCCGAGGCTTTGGCTTCGTCGATCAGCGCGCTGACCCTGCCTGACAGTTCTTCTCCCTCTTCTCCCAAAGGAACGTAGATCTTTATGCTCGCTCCGTCACTGTTCACGGAAGAGACGAGCTCTTCATCGACCAGATCCCACTGATCCGCGTTTTCCTTCAGGAAGGCGATCGTCTCCCTGGGGTCTGTCACCACACAGTCGGTAACGCCTATCCCTTCAAGCATGGCCGTCAACGGCTCAAGCGCTTCTTCGTTCGTATGTATCGTCAGTTCGGTCCACTGCATAACACCACCTCCGGGCGGAATCATTATATACAATACTGCTCATGGGTTCAATAACAAATACTTTTTGCTCTTCCTGCAGAGCCTTGTTGTATAATACTCTCACAGACTGCAAGAGGTATTTGATATGACGGACAATAAGATCGAGCTTTCCGTTATCGGCGCTGCGAACATCGACATTATAGCCAGATGCGCTTCAAAAAGCGTGCTGAGGGATTCCAATATCGGCAAAGTCGAGCGCTCCTTCGGCGGGGTGGGACGCAACATCGTCCATGACTGCGCGCTGCTGGGCATAAAAGCCGCCTTCATCTCCGTCGCGGGATCTGACAGCACCACTCTGGCCATGATGGATGAGCTGGCAAAAGCGGGAGTGGATACTTCGAGGGTAAAAATGAGCCCCGAATATGATACGGGCACCTATGTGGCAATATTCGATGAGACCGGAGACATGCTCTGCGCGGTCAACGACATGTCGGTCACCGAGCATATCAGCAGGGACTATCTTAAGAGCGTGGATATCCCAGGACGCATCGTGGCACTGGATTCGAACCTTGACAGTGAGGCGCTGGAGTATATGACCTCCGTGCCGGGAAAGGTCTTTTTCGCAGATCCCGTCAGCGTCAACAAGGCAGGCAGGCTTAAGGGCGTGCTCATGCATATCGACATGATCAAGCCCAATATCTATGAGGCTTCGGAGCTGACCGGGATCGCCATAGAGGAAGAAAAGGATATCATGGCTGCGGGCGAGAAGCTTTTAAAGGAAGGTGTAAAGACCGTATGCATCACCTGCGGGGAGAAAGGAGCATATGTCTTCTCCGAGAAGGAGAGCTTTCATGCCGAAGCTCCGCGCTGCGACGTCGTAAACGCCAACGGGGCAGGGGACGCCTTTTCGGCGGGGATGCTGTACGGGATGCTGAGAGGCCTCAGCCTGCGCAGGATGTGCGATTTCGCGCAGTGCTGCTCCGCGGAAGCTCTGTCATACACCGGGGCGATATCCCCGAAGCTGAATGAAATAAACATCTACGAGAGGATGAAGAGAACAATTGAGTGAATTATTCGAAGTCTCGGAAGAGGCAGCTGAGGCTATAAGAGAAAAGAAAGCGGTCGTCGCTCTTGAGAGCACGATCATATCCCACGGAATGCCCTATCCGCAGAACGTTGAGACAGCGCTTCGTGTAGAAGCGCAGGTCCGCTCACACGGCGCAGTGCCAGCAACGATAGCCGTCATCAAGGGCAGGATAAAGGTGGGACTGTCAGCCGATGAGATTGAATACATCGGAAAGGAAGGGGGCAGGACGGTAAAATGCTCCCGCAGGGACCTTCCCTTTGTCGCCGCAAAGAGGCTCAACGGCGCCCTGACGGTCGCCGGCACGATGATATGCGCCGACATGGCAGGCATAAGGATATTTGCCACCGGCGGGATAGGAGGAGTCCACAGGGGCGGGGAGCTCTCCATGGATGTCTCCGCCGATCTGGAGGAGCTTGCCAGAACAGAGGTTGCGGTGTTCTGCGCCGGCTGCAAGTCGATCCTTGATATCGGACGTACGCTGGAATACCTTGAGACCAAGGGAGTCGCAGTCATAGGCTACGGGACGGACGTCATGCCCGCATTCTATACTTCGAACAGCCCCTTCAAGGTCCCGATGAGACTGGACAGTCCGGATGAGATAGCCAGATTCATCTCGGTCAAGCGCGAGCTGGGAATGGGCGGAGGCTGCGTGATCGCCAATCCCGTGCCCTACGAATTCTCGATGGATGAGGATATCATCAACGCGGCCATAGATGAGGCTCTGGAACACTGCAGGGCAAAGGGCATCACCGGCAAGGAGATAACGCCCTTCCTTTTGGCAGAAGTAAAGGATATAACGGGAGGAGACAGTCTCGAAGCCAATATCGGACTGGTGCTCAACAACGCCGCTCTGGCAGCCGATACGGCTGCAGCGATGGAAAGAATGGCATGAATAAAAGACATAAGCCTCCGGCAGGCACCGGAGGCTTTTTTAATGTTTTGTCATTCTGATCGGTATTCTGACAGAGGCAGGCATGCAACTGCCTTCATTTCACTGCTGCGGCTTTTTCTGGCCCACAGTATGCTCCTGCACACGCTTCTGCTTAAGGGAAGAGTAAGCGATGAGGAAAAGCAGGTAGCTCAGGACAGCCAGCAGCAGTATGCCGGAAACATAATACGCCGCGTTGTAGATGCTGCCGAAATTGCCGATCAGGGAAGCAATAATGCTGACCGTAAGGCAGACGGGGATCATGGTGAGCTTCAGCAGCGTTTCAAAACGGCGTTTGCCGCGTGAGAATACGCATGCCGCCGCTCCGGCAATGCTGGCAGCAGTGCCTATTATGATCCAGTAGTTATACACCAGGCGCGGCAGCGACATCACTCCTCCGATGGAGGAAATCGCGGAATCATCCTTCCATATCAGTTCGTCCTCATCCCCGCCGGGGTAATAATAGACAAAATCGATGTCCGACCTGTTCCCAAGAAGAACGAGCGTCTTGCTGCCTTTGCTCATCCAGCGGTTCCAGAGCGTATCATAGCATCCGATAAATACGCATTTATTATCCGTATCCGGCTCTGTGGACCTATCGATATCGTATCCGGCCACATTTTCGCCGAGTACGGCTACGACCTCATCGTCTCCGAGCAGTTCCACCGAAAGGGCGTTTTTCGCTCCGGTTATAGGTATAGGGCTCATAATATGGATCACTGCCAGCAGCAGTATGATCGCCCCAGTAAGGAAGCCGATCGCCATGTTCATCCATTTCTTCTTTTCGACATAGTAGCGTGCCAGCGAAAAGCTTGCGGATGATGCTTCCTCAACGTCATCGCCGGTTATCTGAGCATCGAACCTTTCTCCCTTTAAGAGCTCAGCGACGCTCACTCCGAGCTTATCTGACAGTACCTCAAGGTTGCCGATATCCGGGAAGCCTCTCCCTGTTTCCCAACGGGAGACCGCCTTGTCAGATACATTCATCAGTTCCGCCAGTTCCTGCTGGGTCATATTGCGTTCTCTGCGCAGCCCGCAGATGAAATCACCTGTTTTTTCAGCATTCATGATAAATACCTCCTTTGCTGTCTGCGATGACATTTTATCCCGACTCATCACAAAATGCACCCTATGTATCGTAGAGTCGCGTTTTCGGCGGTTTTAAGGGACTTTTTTTCAGTTTTCCCTCCACAGCGGCGGTCCGCAGCATGTACTGCGTGACCGACAGAACTGATGAATACAGATAATCGACACTGTAAAGGCGTGATCCCTTGGGCTTATCCGGTAGCTTAAGGAGTGCTGGTGTCAGATTTGCTTCATCGGAATGAGCCCCTATGCTCAGCGGAAGAGGATTCCCGCAGCTGTTCCCTTTATCGTTATCGATATTCTCGACGTTCTTTAATTGAAGGCCGATAATTCTTTTGGGACGGTATTATTATACTTGATTTTTATATCCAAAGGATTACTATTATAGATGGTGTGCTCGCGGCGGGCCTTGTGGCCGGAAGTTGAGATTGCTCAACCTGCGTATTATGCACACCATATTTTATTTTCTTATATTCATCTATAAAGAGCTTATATTTTGTGGTAGGATCAGCTGTTTCCTCACCTTTCAGTCCGGATATCATCCTGCGTATACAACTGAATCAGATATGTCATGATCGACGAGAGCGTCTGCAACTGATTGATAAGTGAAGCAGTTCTTAGCTGTCAGCTCATGACATTCAACCAAGTTTTATTTAACAAAAACAATGCGATCCGGCGTCCCGGCTTTACACCGACAGTCGGGGCAACAGCTCGTGTGAAACCTCTCTTTTGGCTTATATTATATACGCTGATGAGATTCCCTTCCGGCGTAATAGAAAAACCACTTAGCCCATCATCGGCTAAGTAGTTTTGACAATCATTATATCCTATTCCTTCTTCGGTCGTTTTAATCCCGTGAAGATTTACGAGCTCGCCATTTTTCAGATATGACCTTACGATCTCGAAAGTATCGTGGAATAAGCTACCGTCAATATTGGTATAAACGGTAAAATCGTTTGTATTGTCTAGTACCCCAACACTATTGCTGTGGCTACCAACGAAGGCTCCCACTTCTCTTCGTAAAACATCGGAAAGTCTTCCGTATAAATCGTTATCCACTTCCAGGCTGCCGCTTCTGTACTGTTGTAATTTTTCATAAGGCATTCCGCGACTTTCTTCTTGTAATCGTCTAAAGTCTTCTGATCTACTTCCATAGTTTTCTCCTGTAGTATCATTATATTCCTGATTCAAGCCATTTTTAAAGGCTTGAAGAGATGTTTTCAAAGCCGCTCCGTTCCCGAGAGTATGCGTAGAGACTCCAGGACATGGAAGCAGTTGTTTGAATCAGTTTAAGAATTAATTAAATTATTGACTTCTCCCGGTTTTTCAGTAAAATCAGAATCGACGGTATCAATTCTGGCATTACTGGTATCTTGGTACTTGTTTAAAGTATTGGGAACGGGGCGTTTGATACCGTCCTTTTTTTGCTAACGTATGATAATAGTATCTGTCCTGAACATTTTGTCCTGGATCGGGCAATAGCAGGATCATTAGAATCCTTGACTTCCGATAGCTCCTGAGTATCATTGTAACTTGAGGGATACGGATGGGACGTTTCGGACGTTTTGCTGAGGGTGTTTTCGCCATGGTGCACTTCACGCCCCTCATTTTTATATGCCGTTTCTATCCAAATCTGTCCTTTTTGTCCTTTCTTGTTTTCTCCTACAGCTTCAGCGACATATGTCCGGACATGGCAGCGTTCGTTTGAATCAGTTTGAGAATTATTAAAATCGTAGACTTTTCCCGGTTTTTCAGTAAAATCAAAATCGACGGTATCAGTTGTGGCGTTACTGGTATCTTGGTACTTGTTTAAAGTATTGGGACCAGGGCCTTTGATACCGTCTTTTTTTGCTAACGTATGATAATAGTATCTGTCCTGAACATTTCGTCCTGGATCGGGCAATAGCAGGATCATTAAAATCCTTGACTTCCGATATTCCCAGAGTATCATTGTAATCAGAGGAATGCGGAAGGGACGTTTCGGACGTTTTGCTGAGGGTGTTTTCGCCATGGTGCACTTCGCGCCCCTCTTTTTTATATGCCGTTTCTATCCAAATACGTTTTTTCTTGTTTTCCCCTACGGCTTCAGCGACATATGTCCGGACATGGCAGCGGTCGTTTGAATCAGTTTGAGAATTATTAAAATTGTAGACTTCTCCTTCGAAAGGATCAGAATAATAATCGTATTGACTTTGTTTGTTTCCGGCGGCTCCGTATTCTGTTTTCGGAAGTACAAGGGAAACTTTCGCAAAGTCAATACTTTTTATTTAATATGTTCGAAAGCGATTCTGATATTGATAAGCTTCTAAATCTAATGACAAAGCATAATCAATATCCTGTGTATGTGTTTCAGTGTCCTCCTTTTCCGGGAGTATCGTCACCAGATAAAGAATGCCAGTATCAGCCTTAGGATCAGGCGGATTGCCAGTATACCGAGGAATATCCTTCCGGGGGAAGAGGCAATGACGCTGAATGCATCGGGCTGAGAATACGTGTAGGAGTATACCGGGCCGCGGTTCAGCCTGTCATCGAGACGGGCATAATCCTGGTTGCCCGGGTCCATTAAGTGAGCCCTTTCGGCGTACTCGGCCGCGCGCTCGACGTCGCCTGTTCCGAGATGGGCGACGGCGGCGTAATAATACCAGACGGACGTCCTTCTTTCGATCCGGTAAAGCAGATCGAGAGCTTTGTCAAACATACCGGCCCTGATGTATCCCGCGGCAGAGGAGAGCATGCTTTCGTAACCGTTTTGAGCGCTGCTGCGGGTACTGTAGGAATGACCTGAACTATAATAGCTTTCTCCTGACCGTGAGTATGATGAATACTCATAGGATGAATAGCCTGTGTATCCTTTTCCGGGATACTTCAAGGCGCTGTAGGCCGCGTTGATCTCCTTCATCTTCTGCTCGGCGTACCTGTCACCCGGGTGCAGGTCCGGATGATATCTCTTTGCCAGTCGCGAATATGCCGCCTTGATCTCCTCCTGGGAGGCACCCGGCTCTACTCCGAGTATCCTGTAGGGATCGGTCGCCATCAGCTCCTCCCTCTGAACGTCTCCCCGCATTTGGGGCAGGTGATCGTCACCCGGCCCTTTCCCCTGGGGATCCTCAGCTGGGCTTTGCAGCCCGGGCAGGTATAGAATCTGTACCTGCCGCCCTGTGTCAGTCTGATCCTGGTCAGCGTCGCTTTCTTCCTGAACCGCTCGGTCAGAGCGAGGAATCTGCTGTTTTCGACTCTTCTTATCGCAAGATCCTTCGACAGAGCCCTTACGCCCGAAAGGACGAGCAGACCGACGCTCGTCAGTTTTACTGCGGATCTGATCAGACCTTTTGTGAATATCGAGACGAACGCGAGGATGCCGCAAAGCGCCAGCGCGGTCCTTCCGAGCTCGTCCAGCCCGCAGCGGCCGCGCATGAAATATCCGGTCCATCTGCGCAGGGTGTTCTTTAGATTGTTCATGTCTGAATTATCCGGCAGTCTTGAGGTCAAATCAAGAAAAGGGGCGAATTATAAGGCTAAAATAATGATGCTCTAATACGAAAAAAGCGGGCGAGACGCCCGCTCTTATCATCTGTCTATCTCGAAGATCACTCTGTCGAATCTGGCCTGAGCCATCTCGACGGCTTCGTCTCCCCTCGGGGAATAGGTCACTGTCTGAGCACCGAAGAGCCTGGAGCCCAGCTCCAGGCCGAGGCAGTCCTGCCGGTAGTCGTAGGCCAGGAAATCCGGCCGTGACAGGAAGTTGTACATGTATCTGCCGAGAAGCTCCGCGCCTATGCGCTTAAAGCCGGTATACGTCCTGTTCGCATGGCAGGCGAGCTGCCCCCGGATTATCTCGGGGTGATTGAGCCTGAACCACTTCACGATGAAGGGATCGAAGGATTCAACGCATATGAATCCCCTGTAATCCTTGATCATGCCTACTGCCAGCCCGCATATCTCGGTGGAGCGGAACTCCTTCTGGGATTTGAGCTCGCAGATCACAGGAGCGCCGTTCATGGCCTCGAGCACCTCGGAGAACAGCGGGATCCTCTCGTCTGTATCCAGAAGCCGAAAGGCCTTGAGCTCCTCGTAGGTATAGTCGTCTATCCTTCCTGGCCGGCCGCACATGCGCTCCAGCGTGTCGTCGTGGAATACCACGATCCTGCGGTCCTTCGTGTACTGGATGTCCAGCTCCGTCCCGTATCCGTTCTCGGAGGCCCGCCTGAAGGCGGCAAGGGAATTCTCTGGTATGCCGATGTTGTCATAAAGTCCCCTGTGGGCGAACCTGTTGTCGGGGATGAGCCTTTTTTCCCTTATATTGGGGCATATGGCGTACAGATACGCTCCCGCCGCGGCCGCAGCGGCTGCGGAGATCATCAAAAGAGGCTTTTTCATCAGTCGTCCGCTCCACCTATCATCTCGATCTTGTCCTTGGGCACCTCAGGCTTGCTGTCTCCGTGCATCACGAAGAGCATCGTAATAGTGGAAGCCAGCACGAACAGTGCGGAATATGGGAAGAGCACTGACAGGCCGATCTTTTCCATAAGGATGCCCGACAGGATCGGTGTGACTATCTGGGCCGCCATGGAGAAGGTGTAGTAGTATCCGGTAAACTTGCCGATGTCTTTGCTCGAGCACATCTCCACCACCATGGGAAGCGAGTTGACGTTGATCGCGGCCCATGCCAGCCCGACCAGAGCAAAGACCAGATATAGTACGGGATTGAAGGTGTCGGACATCAGAGTGAACATGAACGAGACCGCAAAGCAGGAGGCAAGGAGCACGGTGCCTGCCAGGATGGTCTTCTTGCGTCCGATCTTGGAGGAGATTATCCCGACGGGGATATATGAGAGTATGGCGCCTCCCGTCGCTACCGTAAGGCACAGGTTGGCCGCGCCGAGTGACATGTTCCAGGCGGTCGTGGCGAAGGTGGAAAACCAGGTCGTCATCGCGTTGTAGCCTATGAACCACAGGGAGATGGAACAAAGCAGGAATATCAGCGACCTGACGACCTCCGGCTTCTTTTTTTCGTGGACGCCCTCGTCTGAAGCTGCATCAGAAGGCTGCTCTTCCTC
Organism: Eubacteriales bacterium; assembly: GCA_024685545.1. Taxonomy (GTDB): domain Bacteria; phylum Bacillota; class Clostridia; order Eubacteriales; family Anaerofustaceae; genus JAAYHF01. Next base: position 23,065 of record JAIKVR010000062.1, read on the forward strand.
CTCTTCCAGCTTTGCCAGCTCGTCGGTGATCTTCTTTTCCTTTACCGTGAGCGCCAGCAGCACGACGGAGAAGGCCATGATCGCAGAGATTATCATGAAGATTGGAACGTAATCGATATGCTCAAGGCCCGAGGTCTTTGGGGAGGAATACATGAACGAAGTGATGATGAGATATATGATCCCGCCGATGGCCCCCATCAGGTTGATGATCGCGTTGGCCTTGCTCCTCAGAGGCTTGGGAGTGACGTCCGGCATCAGTGCGACCGCAGGGCTGCGGTAGAGCCCCATGGCAATGAGCAGCGCACCGAGCACGCAGATGAACCCGATGAATATGAGCCCGCCCGGTCTTGAGAAGTACGCGTTGTCCAGTATCGGAAGGGTGTTCATGAGGATCACCGCGGAGAAGGTACCGCCGAGGATAAATGGCATGCGTCTGCCCATCCTGCTTTTGCACTTGTCGGACAGAGAGCCGAAGAAGGGGAGCAGGAACATGGCGAGCACGTTGTCCGCTGCCATTATGTATCCGGAAGTCCCGCTGGTGAGCTTGAAGGTATTGAGAAGTATCAGCGGGATGATGTTGTCGTAAAGCTGCCAGAAGGCACAGATCGAAAGAAAGGCGAATCCTACCAGGAAGGTCCTTTTGTAATTCAGTTTCATTTGAGCTCCTTTACAGATGAGTCAATTATTTCTCGCCCGGTTCACAGCCGTTCTCTATATCAACGAACATGGCTATGCGGCCTGCGTGCCTGCCGCCCTCGAATTCGGCGGCCAGCCACATGTCGACTATCATCTTCGCCAGCTCCTCTCCGATGACCCTGGAGCCGAGAGCGAGGACGTTGCTGTCGTTATGGCGCCTGGAGAGCTCGGCGGAGTAGGGGTCCGAACAGCATACGCATCTTATTCCGTTGACTTTGTTTGCCGCTATGGAAGAGCCGACGCCCGTGCCGCATACCAGTATGCCCTTATCGGCCTTTCCCTCCGCCACGGCCTTTGCCACCCTGTACGAATACACGGGATAGTCGCACCTGTTCTCGTCGTAGGTGCCGTAGTCGTAGGTCTCAAATCCCTTTTCCTTCAAATACGCTTTGAGCGTTTCTTTGAGCGCGAAACCAGCGTGATCGCTGCCGAGAGCTATCATTTTCATATGCCTCCGTTAAGAATACTGTCTTGTCTTATCATTATAATACGTTCAATGTTTTTATCCAAATCGTACAAAAGCATTGATTTTTAAAAAAAGATGCTATTATAATAAATCGAATAAAAGGAGAGAAATATGAATGCTGTATTACTGGACGATATAAAAGTATCGATCGACATACCCAGGATGTCTGAAAAATGGCACGTGAGGAAGGATTCCCCCTTCGCGGACGAGATAGACGAGACGTGCGAGTTCGCCGAGAAGCTGATCAGGCCCAAGGCGGTGGTAAAGGAGATATTCGAAGTGCGCGCCGTGCCCGGCGGAGCGATGATCGAAGGAAGGATGTTCGCCATACCGATCCTTGAAGAGCTTCTGAGCGGAGCGAAGAGGACCTTCGTGTACGCCGCGACCAGTGGGGAGCGTCCCGAGGACAAGGACAAGGTCGTTTTTGACAGCCTTTGGAGCATGTACCTGAGCGACGCGGTTTATTCGGCTATCGATGCGCTCAGGGAATACATCTTTTCCCAGTGCCCGGAGGATAAGAACCTTGATTACGTCGCCCCCGGAGACACGGAAGGCTGGGACGTGGTCGACAGCTGCTATATGGTCTCGCTTCTGGGCGATGACTTCGACAAGATCGGCGCGACCATCGACGAACGCGGGATCCTGCGTCCGCTGGATTCCATCTGCGGCATCTTCTATACGCACTGAGAGCTCATCATTTGGATGATCTAAACGGAGAGAGCGATGCTTTCTCCGTTTCTGCTTTAAAACCTCCAGCAGGTGTATAATAATATTCGAAAGGTGACTGAGGTATGGAGAATTTTGAAGAGATAAAGAACAAAGCCCTTGAGATAGGCTTTACCCGTGTTTTCGAGATGGACGTATCCACCATAGTATGCCGCGAAGAGGTCCGCTCCGACTGCGCCAGATGCAAGGCGTATAACACCAGCTGGGCATGTCCTCCCGGCTGCGGCACCATTGAGGAGTGCCAGGAGAGGATAAACAAGTTCACCCGTGGACTGCTGCTGCAGACGACCGCTGAGCTTGAGGACCAGTTCGATGTGGATTCCATGATGCAGGCCGCGGCTGATCACGGCAGGAACTTTGCCGCCTTCAGCGATTACATAAAGAGCCTTTATCCCGGCTGCATGCTGATCGGCACGGGAGGCTGTCACAGATGCA